>JAHEQB010000036.1 GCA_019561555.1 Methanothermococcus sp. SCGC AD-155-C09 | reverse complement strand
AATATTAAAAAAATAATAATTTAAAAATTAACAAGATTTTAAAATACTTAAAAAAGAAATAAATAAAAAGTAGAAATCCTATAATTCTTCTTATCCTCCTAAGCACAGAGGGNGCAGGGGAAATCCTTGACAGGCCATATTATGAAAGATATAAAAAACACATAACATTTTGGACATGCTATGAATATGTTGATCCTATACTTAAAATATTTTATCTGCACGTCCAGTGCTTGGAGTGTAGGAAGGAGGATAGTGGCAAGGAATTTCTACTTTTTAAGTATTTATTTTTCTTTATTTCTTAAGCANTTTCCAAGTATTTACTTTTCTTTTATCTTAAGATTGGGATTATTTTTATTTTATTTTTTTTAATTTTAATTATAGTCAAGGACATAATAATTTAAACTTATTATGGATATAGCATCCATACTTAAAGGGTTTCCTCTGCACTTCCAGTGCTTAGGAGTGTGGGGGAAGGGAGATGGCATATATGGAATTTCTACTTTTTTTATTCTTCCATGTCCCTAAGTATTTTATTTTTTTTCTCTATGTTTTAAGATTTAGATCAATTTTATTATTTTATATTTTTTTAGATTAATTTTAATTTTATTTTTTTTAAATTNTTAATTTTTAATTTTATTGAATTATTTTTTTAATTATTTTTATTTTTTTATATTTTAGATTATGGTTTAAAAAATTATGTTCTTAACTATAATCTAATAGGGATTAAAGTATTTCTTTTTAATAATATTTTTTTTTATTAATCTTTATTATTAGATATTTTTGTTTTATATATAAATTAAATCAATATTAGTACTTGACTATAAATTATAATCCTAATAACTTATATATCAATTATATTTTTATTTAATATATTAATTGCATTAGAATTATAATAACATGTTTTGGTAGTACCATGTTTGAAGATAAAAAATGTAGTATATGTGGAACCTCTGCAACAAACTATCTATTTGGATTGTTTCTATGTGATAGCAAGGAGTGCATTGAAAAAGCAAGGGCATTAAGTGGAGGCCCTGCAGGGCATAAGTTAAGAGTGGTTTCCATAGGTAGTGAAAATCCCATAAAGATTAAGGGAGTTCAATTGGCAATGGAAAAAACTATCGGCAATGTAAAGGTAGTACCAATAGATGTGGATAGTGGAGTATCCAATCAACCACGAGGATTTGAGGAAACTACAAAGGGAGCCATAAATAGAGCAACAAAGGCATACAATAGTATTTCTTCCATATATGGAGTTGGCATAGAGGCAGGTCTTGTTGAGATAGGAGGAAAATATTTAGACATCCATATATGTGCAATTTTCGATGGAAGGGCCTACACTATTGGAACATCCCAGGGTTTTCAGATACCTGAAGAAATACTTGAAGAAATAAAAAAGGGAGAGGAATGTAGCAAGGCTGTTGAAAAAGTATATGGTTTAAAGGACATTGGAAGGGATGAGGGAATAATTGGATATTTAACCAATAAAAATATTAATAGGGTAGATCTATGTGAAAGTGCCGTACTAATGGCTATGGTTCTTAGATTACCTAAGATGTCTGCACAGGATGTACTTAATAAATAAAGGATTTAAAATAAACATAATATCCAAAAAAATTATTTACTAATCTATAAAATAATAAAATATTTAAATAAATTAAAAATTTAGTTAAGAATATAAAAAATTATTAAAAAATTATAGTCAAAGACATATTCCTTAAACCTGCATCTATATGAAAAATAAATAAATAAAAAATATATAATTAAAAAAATTAAAATAATCTAAGAAATATAAAATTAACTAATCCTAAGATATAAAAGAAAAAAATAAAATATTTAAAGGAATAAAGAAAAATAAATACTTAAAAAGTAGAAATTCCTTGCCACTATCCTCCCTCTCCCTACCCTCCAAGCACTGTACGTGCAAAGGAGTTTAAGTATGGCATTACTATATTCATAATAAGTTTAAAATATNATATGTTTTACTATAAAAATATTCAAAGAAATAAAGAAAAATAAATACTTAAAAAGTAGAAATTCCTTGCCACTATTTCCCCTCTCTTTACACTTCAAGCACTGGAAGTGCAGAGGAAACCTCCAATAATGGGTACTTTATCTATAATAAGTTTAAAATGTTATGTGTTTTACTGTATAATATTAAAAAATAAAAATTATTAAAACAAAGATAAAGGATATTTTTATTATTTTATTCCTCATTTATTTTATAAATTATTAATTTAAAATTTATTTTTAAGGTTATTCTAATAAAAAAATAATAAAACTACCATAAACCATTATAAACCTTAAGTGATACTATGAAAGTAAATTATGAAANATGTGGATACTGTGGAGCCTGTGTTGGAGTTTGCAATAATATGGCCATAGAGTTAATAGAAAATAGAATAGTTATCTATAATGAAAAATGTAATAACTGTAAATCCTGCATAATAGTATGTCCATTAAATGCTTTGGAGGAATAATATGAAGATGTTATTAAAAGATAGTGTATATGATGTGGTTGTAGTGGGAGCAGGACCTGGAGGAAGTATGGCCTCATACTATGCATCTAAGAATGGAGCAAAAACACTTTTAATAGAAAAATCCCAGGAAATAGGAGAACCTGTAAGATGTGCTGAGGCTGTTCCTAAGTTAGATGAATTTAACATAGATCCAAGTAAGGAATTTGTAAAAAGTTATATAAAGGGAGGATATTTAATAGCCCCTAATGGTAAAAGGATAGAAGTTAAAGGGGGCAAAACAGAGGGTTATGTTGTAGAGAGAAAAATATTTGATAAATACCTTGCAATGAGAAGTGCCAAAGTAGGCACTAAAATTGCTGTTAAAAGTAGAGTTGTGGGATTGCATCATGATGGGAACTTATTTAATGTTAAAGTTTCCCACTTAGGAGAGGAATACATTGTAAAGGCCAAGATTGTAATTGCTGCAGATGGAGTGGAAAGTTCTGTATCTGAAATGGCAGGGTTAAAATCCAAAAAAAATCCAAAGGAAGTATGTTCATGTGCAGAGTATGAGATGACCAATGTTAAACTATTGGATAATAGTATGATGGAATTTTACTTTGGAGATATATCTCCAAAGGGATATGCCTGGATATTCCCTAAGGGAGATACTGCAAATGTGGGCTTAGGCGTTATATGTAAAAATAAAAAGGCCATAGATTACCTAAATGAATTCATAGAACATCCTATATTGGAAGGACGGTTGAAGAATGCCACTCCAGTGGAATTTAAATGTGGAGGAGCCCCTGTTGGAGGTCCAATTAAAAAAACTGTAGATGATGGCATTATGGTTGTTGGAGATGCTGCAGGACAGATCAGTCCCATATCTGGAGGAGGAATATATTTGGCCATGAGTTGTGGTTCCATAGCAGGAGAAGTGGCAGGTAAATCTATTAAATATGGAGATTATTCCAAGGAAGTTCTTATGGAATATGAAAATAGATGGAAGGAGAAGTATTACAATATTCTCATGAATGAACTTAAATATAGGAGAGTATTACAAAAATTTAATGAAAAGGAGTTAAATGCATTGGCTGATGCCATGGACAATATGTTAGAGGAAATAGATGTAAAGAAAATAGCATATAGGGCTGTGAAAAGGGCTCCCTCTCTTTTAAAGTACTTTAAGGATATTATATAAGGAGTATATAAGGATTATTAAGAACTTAATATTCTACCTCTATTCCCAAGATATTTTTTTCCCCCTTTAATATGTCCTCTGCTATTAGGGCCCCTCCTAAGGCCCCACTTTCTCCCTCCAGTATTAAAATATTCCCATCTATATATTTCTCTAATTTTTTTGGAATACCATACTCTTTGGTATTGACAAGGGAGCCTGTTAAAACCACATTCTTACTGTTATTTAAAAACATTAAAGAGTTTATTTCCATTGCAACACTTAAAACAAGGGATTCTATTGCAAGGGCACATTTTTCATCCTTTTTATAGTTTTTTAAAATTTCTTTTTTTGTATCCTCTACTCCTTTGTATTTATCCCTTATTGATTTTATTACCCCTGCAGTTGAGAATGCCTCATTGGCTGTAATTTTATGGTTATCAATATCCCTTATCATCTCCAAATCAATGGGACCGTGTAATAATCCCAATGCCCCAATACAGGCATCAAATCCTCCAAAAATTTTATTATTTTTTATAATTAAAGTTACAGTGTTGGAGGATATGTCCGATAATATAAAATCATTAAATTTAAATATTTTATATGCCATATATGCCATGGATAACTTTTCTGGAGAGGCTATATGGGAGTATAATACTTTAAATCTCTTATCAATACACTCAATATTTCTATGTAGTCCAGGTATTACTATTGCAGGGAGGTTGGAGTTTTTTATTTCATCATATACCTTTGTACCGCCCCCTATCTTTTCCCCAACTCCCTCTATGTTTATTACTCCTCTATTTTTTACCTTCTCTATGGGTAATATCTTATTTATGCCATCTCCCATGGAGTAGCATACTGAGGTAAGATCTATCTCCTCTAAATTTACATACNTATTCAACTCCTCTAGAAAAGATCTCTTCTTTAATTCATTCCGGGATAGGGTAAAAAATGTATTTTTGCCATCCCTTCTAATACATACTTTAATACCTGATGTCCCATGATCTATTCCAATAGTAATCACAAAACCACCGAAATTTATATTTTTTTTAAGTGTTAAATAAAATTTATTGATATAAAATATAATAATAAAAATAATATAATGTAATATAAAATAATAATTAAAAAAATAAAATAATTAAATAAAAATAATAAATTTTATAATTTAAAAGATTTTATATTATAATTAATTAAATGCATAACATAAATTTATTTTTCCATCCTTTTAGGTATAAATAGACTGGCCTATAATTTCTATTGGATCTGCTACTTTTTAATGCCCATTCCTCTTAGAGATGCCTTATGAAGTAAAGTCTTTTAAGGATCCTTAGTTTTTTATAGATTTTTATCTTTTTATCCATTCTTTAGATGTTTTATTATTTATAAATTCCTTTTTAAACTCCTTTTCCTTCTATCTGTTTTTTATTCTTTCTATTTATTTTTATTTTAAGTATAATAATTTTTTTAAGATAATAAATTTTATATTAATTTTATATTTTTAAATTATTTTATTTTTAATTTTAAAGATGTACCACCCCTTCCTTAGACCTTATGAAAACATTATTAATATATTTTTTAGCAATGCCTCCCAATTTTATAAGTTCCTCCATTGTAGGTTCCCTCAGGAGCTTATATTCCCTTTTCCAGGAATGTTCCCTATCAAACTGTTGTAAGGCATATAGATCACAGTCTTTTACAGTCTTAACAATTTCAATAATATCATTTTCATCCATTTTATCAGGTATATATGTAGTTCTACATTCTATAAAAATATTACTTGATTTACAAAGTTTTATAAGTTCCTTTACATTATTTCTTATATTATTACCATCATAATGGGCAATGTCGGAATATTTTTCAAAGGCACACTTTACATCTATGGCCAAATAATCTATAAGGTTATCCTCAATTAATTCCCTTATAATATCCACATTGGAGCCATTAGTATCAAGTTTTATTGGAAGATTTTCCTCTTTTTTTATAATTTTGCAAAATTCCTTTAAACTATTGGGTTGCATTGTTGGTTCTCCACCACTTATTACTATGGCATCTGCAAAGGTTAAATCTATTTTTTTATAAATCTCATAGGGGTCCATATCATAGGTATTTTTTTTCATAGGCTCATAATTATGACAATATCCACATTCCATATTACAATCACTCATAAATACAACAGCAGAACATTTTTTTGGATAATCTATGGTAGATAGGTCAATAATTCCAAATATTTTCATAATATCCCAAAAATATAAAATTAATTTATTTTATAATTTATTAACTAAACCCTAGTTCCCATCACCTATTAAGGATAGAAATTAAAAGATTATCAAACTAAGAATGATCTTAACAAATAGACCCCTTCTACTTACGGCTCGTATATATCAATCTGAAGTTATCTACAACTGAGAAAAATGTTAATTTTCTTTCTCATTTTAGAGAGGAACCTGTAGTACTCCTGTTCCTTATAACCCTCAATAATGTTCTCTCTTTTAATTGTAATGAATGTAACGTCCTATTTCTTCATTTTTTTAGAGAACTCCCTGCTCAATGTATCCTTTATACCTATGATAGTTTCTTCTTTTAACCTTTTAGTAAAATACTTTTTTCCTTGAGA
>JAHEQB010000035.1 GCA_019561555.1 Methanothermococcus sp. SCGC AD-155-C09 | reverse complement strand
CTATCTCCAATACTCCATCAGTGGGTATTCTGTACCATCCTATTTTGTTACCTATGTCATTTTCTTTTAAAGTTGTGGTATTATTTCCAGTGTCTACTATAATATTTTTAACAGTCATGTTACCTATTGGTATTCTAACTATTGCAAATCCTTTCTCTGATATGTTCTCTGCTTTAAAGGATATTGTGGATATTACTTCATTATTATTTACTATAGATTCTCCTTTGGTCTCATTTGCTATGTTAAAGTTTGAAGTAAATATTGGAGTTATATTACTTAATATATTTTTTAATGTATTATTTACATCAGATAAATTTTTTATTTCCTGATCTTTGATTTCTCTTGCTACTTGGCGGGTTTTAGTTATGTTTTCAATAGTTTCATTGGTAAAGTTTATTTTCATTATCTCCAATACTCCATCAGTGGGTATTCTGTACCATCCTATTTTGTTACCTATGTCATTTTCTTTTAAAGTTGTGGTATTATTTCCAGTGTCTACTATAATATTTTTAACAGTCATGTTACCTATTGGTATTCTAACTATTGCAAATCCTTTCTCTGATATGTTCTCTGCTTTAAAGGATATTGTGGATATTACTTCATTATTATTTACTATAGATTCTCCTTTGGTCTCATTTGCTATGTTAAAGTTTGAAGTAAATATTGGAGTTATATTACTTAATATATTTTTTAATGTATTATTTACATCAGATAAATTTTTTATTTCCTGATCTTTGATTTCTCTTGCTACTTGGCGGGTTTTAGTTATGTTTTCAATAGTTTCATTGGTAAAGTTTATTTTCATACTTTCGTTGAGTACTGGTATTATTAGCGTATCATTTAAGCCATTTTTATTTACTCGAAGTTTTATTAAGGTTATATTTTCTATTATTTTTATAGGATCCTCTATTTTGGTGTAATTTTTGATATTTTCATCCATTACTATATTCTCTATTGTTCCGAAAATCTCCTTCTCTATCTCTATAATTACTTTCTCGAATGTATCATTATTGGTATCTAAAAGTTCTGCTTTATTCAGTATTGCTGAGTAGTTTTCATTAGTTATATTGAAGGTAATATTAACTATCGAGAATTCTCCAGATTCAGAGAGGTCATAACCTGTTATAATTAATATATTGTTAGAATTCTGATTGTTGCATGTTCCTATTGTCGGAGTAATATTCATTACACTGAGGTTTTTTAATTTGATAGATATATTGTACCATCCGAGAGGCCTCTCTTTTGAGATGTTTGAAATATTTATCGCTACCTTTATAGTATTGTTATCTTTGGAGATCTTGTAGAGTTTGATATAGGTGGGTATTGGCAGTACTTCAACAGGTAAAGTTATGTTGTTGTCGTTTTCATTTGACTCATTATTAGTGATATTCTTTGGATCTACGGACACTGTGATGTTGTAAATTCCAGTACTCTCAGGAGTCCAGTTGAAGGTTATGATCCTTTTTTCATTTGCATTTAGTTCATTTATATTCGTTGTATTAGTATATACCATATTTCCTGAGGCATTTGTAATTGTTATATTCACTGGGAATGTAGTGTTTATATCATCAGTACCACTGTTGATTATGGATATATTTATCTCAGTTTTAATACCCTTGTATATTGTATTTATGCTGACATTTTCTATTTTTAGGTTTGGTTTTAATTCTTTCAATATTGTGTAATAATCAACTGGTTTAATTAAAGGACATTGATCAGCATTTTTCCTGTCTATTTTATATGATGTATTTCCAATTCCATCTCCATCTGTATCGTTTTCAGTGTAATTACTCCAGTAGTTTCCTAAGTAGTTTATACATTTTTTGGTACCGTTGTATATGTAAGCAATCTTTTCCGTTGAGTTCCAGAAGTTTATTGAATAGTGAGAGCGGACGTTATCTTTTTCATTTATGAAATTGTTAAGGTAGATTGTGTTATTGTTTGAAATCCACAAGTAGATACCATTATCATTCTCTGTTATGTTGTTGTTAGTAATGTTATTATTGTTTGAATACTTCAATCTGATACCATATTTACTATTGTTTAATATATTGTTGTTAGTAATGTTGTTATTGCTTGAATCCTCCAATCTGATACCATATCCTCTATTGTTTAATATATTTCTATTGTTTAATATATTGTTGTTAGTAATGTTGTTATTGCTTGAATCCTCCAATCTGATACCATACTCGTTGTTTGATATATTGTTGTCATTAATGTTGTTATTGCTTGAATCATCCAACCAGATACCATATTCACTATTGTTTAATATATTGTTGTTAGTAATGTTGTTATTGCTTGAACCCTCCAATTCGATACCATACCAGTTGTTGTTTGACACATTGTTGTTAGTAATGTTGTTATTGCTTGAATCATCCAACCAGATACCATATTCACTATTGTTTAATATATTGTTGTTAGTAATGTTGTTATTGCTTGAACTCCACAAGTAAATACCATCTTTGTCGTTATGTGATATTTCATTATTCCTTACAGTAATATTGAATGAATTAGCAATAGCAATTCCAACATCTGTGTAATTTATAGTTTGGTTTTCAATTGTCATATCTCTACAATTTACAAGAATCACCTGACCGGCATCCTCTATGGTAGTATTATCTCCTATTCCATACTTGATATAGTAGAGAGTTTTGCCATTAACTCTATTGTTCTCTATTGTATGATTCCAGTACTCTAGTGAATCTCCCACTATAACAACACCATCATTGACAAATGTGTTGTTTTTAATACTACTGTTTTCTGAATACCTCAACCAGATACCATATCCCCAGTTGTCTGATATATTGTTGTCATTAATGTTATTATTGTATGAACTCCACAATTCGATACCATTCCAATTCTCTGTTATGTTATTACCAGTAATAGTGTTATTATTGCATAAACAATTCTGCCAGTTTGAACTCCACAATCCGATACCATATCCACTATTGTTTAATATAAAGTTGTCATTAATGTTGTTATTGCTTGAATCCTCCAATCCGATACCATATTCACTATTGTTTAATATAAAGTTGTCATTAATGTTGTTATTACTTGAACTCCACAATCCGATACCATATTCACTATTGTTTAATATATTATTGCCAGTAATGTTAATGTCGTTTGAACTCCACAAGTAAATACCATCTTTGTCGTTATATGATATTTCATTATTCCTTACATTAATATTGGATGAATAAGCAATAGCAATTCCAACATCTGTGTAATTTATAGTTTGGGTTTTAATTATCATATCCCTACAATTTACAAGAATTATCTGTCCTGCATTTTCTATGGTGGTATTATTTCCTCTTTCATTCTTGATATAGTAGAGAGTTTTGTCATTGACAGTATTGTTCTCTATTGTATGAATCCAGTACTCTAGTGAATCTCCCACTATAACAACACCATCATTAACAAATGTGTTGTTTTTAATACTACTGTTTTCTGAATCCTCCAACTTGATACCGTATTCTCCATTGTTTGATATGTAGTTATGGGTAATTTCATTGTCGTTTAAATTATTCAAGTAGATACCACCTTTATCATTACCTATTATGCAATTACTATTAATAATGTTATTTTTACTTGAATCCTCTAACTGGATATCCTCATACTCCTCATTGTCTAATGTATCGTTGTTAGTAGTGTCACTGTTAAGTGGATTTCCTACCCCGCTAACACCCCCCCCGATGTTTGATAAGGGGCTGTTAGCCATGTTATTATTATTATATGAATCCCCTAACTCGATACCATAATATACGCTGTTTAATATCCAGATACCATACTCGTCGTTGTGTGATATATTATTGCCAGTAATGTTAATGTCGTTTGAATTCCACAAGTAAATACCATCTTTGTCATTATCTAATATTTTATTATTCCTTATAGTAATATTGGATGAATAAGCAATAGCAATTCCAACATCTGTATTGCTTATAGTTTGGTTTTTAATTATCATATCGTTACAATTTACGAGAATCACCTGACCGGCATCTTCTGGAATATTATCTCCTATTCCATACTTGATGTAGTAGAGGTGTTTGCCATTGACAGTATTGTTTTTTATTGTATGAATCCAGTACTTTGGTAAATATCCCTCTATAACAACACCATCATTGACAAATGTGTTATTTATAATACTACTGTTTTCTGAATACCTCAACCAGATACCATATCCCCAGTTGTCTGATATATTGTTGTCATTAATGTTATTATTGTATGAACTCCACAATTCGATACCATTCCAATTCTCTGTTATGTTATTACCAGTAATAGTGTTATTATTGCTTGAATTATCCAGCCATCCTGAATTATCCAACCAGCTTGGATCCTCCAACTTGATACCATACTCGTTGTTTGATATATTGTTGTCATTAATGTTGTTATTGCTTGAATCCTCCAACTTGATACCATACTCGTTGTTTGATATATTGTTGTCATTAATGTTGTTATTGCTTGAACTCCACAATCCAATACCATACTCGTCGTTGTTTAATATATTGTTGTAATTAATACTATTATTGCTTGAACTCCACAATCCAATACCATACTCGTTGTTTGATATATTGTTGTTACTAATGTTGTTATTGCCTGAACTCCACAATCCAATACCATACTCGTCGTTGTCTGATATATAGTTGTTACTAATGTTGTTATTGCTTGAATCCTCTAATTTGATACCATACTCGTCGTTGTCTGATATATAGTTGTTACTAATGTTGTTATTGCTTGAATCCTCTAATTTGATACCAT
>JAHEQB010000034.1 GCA_019561555.1 Methanothermococcus sp. SCGC AD-155-C09 | reverse complement strand
GTACTTCATTTACAAAGGATCTCGTAGCTAAATAATTTCTTGTTGTATAAACTCTCATTAGAATTAATTCATTTTTCTCAACATCTACAGCAGAATAAACATAATAACGCTTTCCTCCACCTTTAACAATAGTTTCACCTATCGCTATTAGATTTCTTTCTTTTTTCTCTGTTGTAATGGATAATTTTTCTTCAAACTTCCTTATCCAGTTCCAGACTGATATTTTCGAGATCTATGAATCTCTAAAAGAATTCTGGCAGTTCTCCTTATTGAGGATGTTTGAATGTAGGTTGCTATGGCAGGTGTTTTAATTTCTATAGGTATTTTGTTCCCCTTAAAGATTTTTAATTTCTTTATAATATCTTTTACTCTTAGCATAATAATATCTTATGTAATTGTTATATATGATGTTTATCTTATGTGGACACGTCCTTATATACTAAAAATAACATAAATTATAATATTTTATAAATATATAAAATATTTATCCTAATTGGGTGGTATTGTGAAGTGTAATGAAGAATTCTTTACAGCAAAACTTATAGGTATAGTATCTGTTGAAGAGGGGTTAAAAAGTGATATTTCAGACTGTATAAGAGTTAGGGCCAATATGGAAAATAGAAAATTAAAGAACGAGGATATTGTGGCCATATTCAACATAACAGGTACTACTAGTTATCAGGTTTTTTTTATAGAGGACCATAGTAGTTTAGATCATATAAAATCAGAGTTTAAAAAGATGAAAACTCTATTAAACTATGATTCAGAAAATGTTCTAATTTCATACATAGACAAAATGGAAAAAATAAAAAATAAAGATGATTCAAATAGAGATTAATTTAATAAGGGATAATTATGAACAGAAGTATAAAAAATGCCCATGGCATAGAGAAGCAATGGGTTGTGTTAGAGGAACTTGCCACTAAATTAATTCGTGAGGGAAAAGTAATTCCTGAAGAGGTATTTTTTAGATTAAGGATTGCAAATAGTATAATATCCTATTATCTAACTAATGAGCAAGTATCCATTGATTTGTTAATAAAGGCAAATGATGAACTTCTAAAAATACAGTCAATACTCCTTAGTTTATGTGATAATAAACTTGCAGAGGAATACTTGGATAAGTTATCCAAGGCCATGAGAAATGATTTAGATGTGGAATTTCCACTCAATAGAAATAAATTTAATGTGGAAGTTAAAAAAAGAAAAAATTATGAATCCATAAGGGTAAGGCTAAATAATGATCTTCAATCAGAAATATTAAGTGATTTAAGTGAATGGTATGGTGTTATCTTTGAATTTAGTAGTGAATTGGACAACACCATAGTAATTGAAGGTAGTAAGGATAGGGTAAAAAATGCATTAAAAAATTTTTCCATAATATGGAAATTTCAAAGGGATAATTTAATATCCTAATTTTTAATAAAATAAATTTAATTATTTATTTACTTTTTAAACCAATTAATTTTATTAATTATTGGTTGGGCAATACTCTTCTCAAAATCTCCCTTTTTATTTTCATCCTCTACAATATTACTATCCTCCTTTTCTGTACTTACTTTTTCCTTTGCAACATCTTCTTCGCCATTTTCATTATCCGATTTTTTCTCCTTCTTTTTATCTAATTTTTCTTTATCAAATATGAAATCTTCCTCTATTTTTATTACCTCATCTGCAATGTTCTGAATTGCTAAACTGAAGCCAGGTTCTGCACCAATTACTATGATTTTTTTTCCATGCTCCTTTGCAACCCTCATGGCTGGAAGAAAGTCTGCATCTCTGGTCATGTAGGCTATTGTATTTATGTTATTATTGAATACTAACTCTGTGCCTCCTACAGCCATTTCAACATCAACATCTCCAGCAGTAATTTTTGGCTCAAAACCCTGATTTATAATGGCCTCTATTAACTTGTCAGAGGCATACTGATTTAAATAAACTCTACCAATTACAATATCTCCAAATTTACTCAATACTTCTCGTATTTTGTCTAAATCTATATTAAATTCCTTTCTTAGCATATTTGGTCCATCTATTAAAAGTGCTATCTTATAATTTCCTTTGTCCTCATCATCATTTTTGGCATACATTTTTTTTAAAGGGCCTATTTTTAATTTATCCAGCATAATATCACATTAATTTATTTTTATTATTAAATAAATATTTTAAGTTAAATAAACGGGGATAATTACTATAATCTCCTCTTTAATCTGTTTTAATATATAATAAAGGGACAGTGTTTAATAAAAATTTAAAATAGAATATTTATAAAAAAATATAAAGGATATTTATAGTAAAACATTATAACATTTCAAACTTATATATTATAATAATCCTATACCTAAGGGTTTTTCCTGCACTTCCAGTACTTAGGATTATAGAGAGGGAGGATAGTGGCGTTAGGGTTTCTACTTTATAAGTATTTATAGTAAAGAACATAATATTTTAAATCTGATTGTTAAATCTCCAAAAAGATTAGAAGTTTATATATCATTTAAAAGGGATTATTTATATATTTTTAGAGATATAAGTTCAAGGAATTATGTTCTTGACTATATTTTTCTTTATAACAAGTATTTACTTTTATTTATCTTAAGACTTAGATTATTTTATTACCTTATTTTTTTGTTATTTTATTTTTTTAACTTTTAATTTTTTTAAATTATTTTATTATTTATTTTTATTTTATACTGTGGATATAGGTTTAAAAAATTATATTTTTGACTATAAATAATATGGTTATTATAAATTATAAAAAATTTAATATTTTTTCATATTTATCTTTAAAATTATTTAAATCCTTTATAGTAGTATCCAATGTAAGGGGAGTTAGGGAAATATGTTTTTTCTTCCTTAGGGCATAAACATCAGTGCCCTCCTCATCATTGTTTATGGGGTAGCCCCCTATCCAAAAGTACTCCCTACCCCTTGGATCCTCTCTTTCCTCCACATGGGTTGAATACATTTTTTTTCCCAATCTGGTAATTTCAATGGGGGTGTTTATATCTGCATCCTCTGGAATATTTAGATTAATAACATCACAGGGAAAATCTTGATCAAAATATTTTTTAACAACCTTAACCACTATCTTTGAGGCATTTACAAAATCTATTGGCATTTCCCCCTCTCTAAATTTTAGGTGATCCCTTGTGATTTGAAGGGAACATGCCAAGGATTTTGCCCCATGGTGGGCCCCCTCAAATGCAGCACCAAGGGTTCCTGAGGTTGTTATTTCAGTACCTAAGTTTTCCCCCACATTAATGCCTGAAATAACCATATCTGGAACTTTTTTTAATATGTTATAAATTCCAAGAATAACACAATCTGTGGGGGTTCCAGATATGGCATAACCATAATCTCCATTTGATAACTTAGTTTTGGTAACTCTCAAGGGCACAAATAAACTAATGGCCCTACCCACTCCACTTTGTTGATTTGTGGGAGCCACAATAGTAACATTGGCATCTAATTCCTCATTTAACACTGATTTTAATGATAACAATCCATTTGAATAAATACCATCATCATTAACTAAAAGAATATCCATATACTCACCAAAATAATATTTCTAATATATTATTTTATTTCCAATGTTATTATGCCTATAAATATTTTAATTATAAATATTTACTTATAAATAATTTTAAAAATAAAATTAAAAATTAAATTAAATAATTTAAAATTACATTAAATTAATAGATCTATGTTATAAGTACTATTTAAATAAAATTATTTATATATTTTTTAATGTTTATTTTACTGGCTAAATAAAAATACTTATACTAAATAAAAATTTTAATCTAAAAAAATTAATAAAAAAATAATAGTTATAAAAATTAATTATAGTTGTATAAATAAAACATTTTATATTAAATAATAAAGTAATATTTGACAATATAAAAATCTAAGATTTTAAAATACCTAAAAATGAAGAAAACACATAAAAAGTAGAAACCTCGTCATTATTTCCCTTAATGCTCCTAGCACTAGGGAAAGGGTACTTCCTGATAGTACTGATACTATAGGCCTTAGTTTAAGGTAAAGTAAAGATATACTTACAGTAAAATTCTCTATAAATATTTCATCCTTTTGTTATTTAAATAATAAATTAAAGTTTAAAATATTATCTATTGGACTTAATATTTATTTCATTTTTGGTGATCCTATGAAGAAAAGAAATATTACTGAATTTCAAATACTTTCAGAAATTGTAAGGAAGCAGCCCCATATAAAACAGAAGGAAATAGCCGATGCATTGGGCATAACTGTTCAGGGAGTTTCTGAACATATAAGACACTTACTTAAAAAGGAGTATATTAAATCAAGGGGGCGAGGGGAATATGTTCTAACAGACAAGGGAATGAGGGCCTTAAAGTCATGGATATCCCAATTTAAAAATTATTTGGAGGAAATAAATCAGGATATATATAGATACAAAGATATATGGCCTGCCATTGCCCATGAGGATATGAATGAAGGGGAGGATGTCTATCTATTTATGAAAAATGGGCTATTATATGCCTCAAAGAATATTAAATCACAATCCACTGCAAAGGTTGTTGAAGGGGGTAAAAAGGGAGAGGATATAGCCCTAAGTGATATAAAGGGTATAATTGAGGTTAATAAGGGAAGTGTTATAATTTTAAAAATACCTCCAAGAATTATGGGGGGCTCTAAAAGTGTAGATTATGATTTAATTAGGGAGATATTGGCTAAAAATAAGGATGCCATAATAGCAAGTATGGGTACAGTTTCCTATGTGGTATCTAAAAAATTAGGTATGGCCATAGATATAAGGTTTGCCGTCCCAGAATCCATTATAAGAGCCTGTGATAGGGGATGTGATGTTATATGCTTAATAACTGGAAAGATGACAGAAAAGATTATAAAAACACTGGATAAGAGTGGGATAAGTTATACAGTATTGGACACTAATAAAAATAAAAACACATAATATTGGTTATAATCAATAAATAAATTAAATAAATAATAAAGAGGGATAATCCCTCAATTCTATTAATTTTTAAATATTTATTATTAATTACTTCAATACTATTCCTTGCACTGTCATTATTATTTTTTTTAAATAACCTATTTTTAATTTTAGATGGTACTCCATTAAAGATTGCACTTTTACCCATATAACCCACTGTGATAACCACAAGAAGTAAATTAATAAACATTTCAAAATTAGTAGGGGAAATATATGAAATCATACTTGAAAGTGCCAATGCACAACCAATATTTGCCATATTACTTCCTATGATATTTCCAATAACTATATCCCCTAATTTTTTTCTAATGGCACTTATAGATACTGCTATCTCAGGTAGGGAGGTTCCAAATGCCACAAGGGTAAATCCTATAACTTTATCAGATATGCCCAAAAATATAGCTGCATCCCTTGCCCCGTCAACAAACAGTCTACTACCTAGAAACACCCCCGATAAACCAATAATTGTAATTAGCATTGCCAAAATTATGGATATGTTTTCACACTTAATCTCCTCATCCTTAGAAGTTCCTTCCTTTTTAATGGTATGCCCAATATATCCTAAAAATAAAATAAGCATTATAACTCCATCTACAAAATTAAAACCATCATATCCCATTAGGGCCAAAATAATGGAATAAGTTAAATAGATATAGGAATTTTTTAATATGGATTTGTGTTTTATAATTATGGGGGATAGTATTGCACATATTCCAAGTACAAGTCCAATGTTGGTAATACAACTTCCAAGGGAATTCCCAATTGCAATCATTGGCGAGCCTGCATAAGCAGCATAAATACTTGTGATTATTTCAGGTAGGGAGGTTCCAAATGCTATTACTGTGGCCCCTATAACAAAATTTGAAACATTTAAGCATTTTGCTAGCTTGGAACTTCCAATTATAAACCAATCACTTCCATAACTTAACAGGCCTATTCCTATTAATACTGTCACTATGCTAAATAATATCCCCACAATTTCACCAGAGATATAAATTATATATTTAATCTAAAACCATAGTTTATTTATAGTTAGTATATAATATCATATCTTAAATTTAATAATAAAATTAATTTTTATAAAATTTTGATGAAATTAAGGTATTAATATTTTTATAAATATTTTATTAAGGTTATAGTATATTCATAACAAAACATTTTTTATACTACAAATTATATAATTGAATATAATGAATAATAACAAATAATACTATAAGGAATAAATATTTATTTATCTATAAAATCCATAATTTATTTAAAAAGGTGAATAAATGTATAAAATATGTGTAATTGAAGGAGATGGAATTGGAAAGGAAGTGGTGCCTGCAACAGTGGAAATCTTAAAGAATACAGGAATAAATTTTGAATTTATTAATGCCGAGGCTGGAGATGAGACCTTTGAAAAAAGAGGGGTTGCACTTCCAGAGGAAACTGTGGAATTAGCCAGGAGATGTGATGCTATACTCTTTGGAGCAGCAGGGGAAACTGCCGCTGATGTTATAGTTAAATTAAGAAAGATATTAAATACCTATGCCAATGTTAGGCCTGTTAAATCCTATAAAGGAATAAATTGCCTAAAGGACAATATTGATTATATAATAGTTAGAGAAAATACCGAGGGGCTATATAAAGGCATAGAGGCTCAGGTAGCCGATGGAGTATATACTGCAACAAGGGTAATTACTGAAAAGGCCTGTAAAAAAATATTTAAATTTGCATTTGATATGGCAAGGGATAGAAAAAAACAGGGAAGTGAGGGAAAGGTTACATGTGCCCATAAGGCAAATGTTCTAAAATTAACAGATGGCCAATTTAAAAATATATTCTATGATGTTTCAAAGGGGTATCATGATATAAAGGCAGAGGACTACTACATAGACGCCATGAACATGTATATAATTACAAAACCTGAAACATTTGATGTTGTTGTTACCTCCAATCTCTTTGGGGATATTTTATCAGATGGTGCAGCAGGGACTGTAGGGGGACTTGGAATGGCTCCATCTGCAAACATAGGTGATGAATATGGATTATTTGAGCCAGTGCATGGTTCAGCCCCAGATATTGCAGGGAAAGGGATAGCAAATCCAACTGCAACAATACTAACTGGTATTTTGATGTTGAGGTATTTAGGGGAGGAAAAGGCTGCCAATAATGTGGAAAGGGCCCTTGAAGAGGTCCTTGAAAGGAAATTAACAACCCCTGATTTAGGGGGTACATTAACAACATATGAGATGGCCCAGGAGGTTATTAAGAGATTAGATTCTTAAGGGAGAATATTTTTATATAATTTTTTAACAAATATTTAAACAAAAATATAAAAAATTAATCAAAAATTAAATAAATAAAAAAAGTAATAATTATTAAAAATAATATAATAAATATAATTAAATCTTAAAAAACCATCTATACAAAATCTATAAAAAAAATAATTTAAAAAAATTAAAAATAATTATAAAAAATAAAAAAAATAAAGAATAATTAAAATAGAAATTTAAAATTTTAAAATATCTAAAGAGAAGTAAATATGTTAAAAAAATTAGAAATTCTATATCATCCTCCTCAATACTCTAAGAACTTGGAGAAAGGTAAATCCTTTAAGGATGATGGTGTTATACAAGTTATATTATATTTAGAATAATAATTTAAAATATTTCTTTATAATATTTTATTCTCATATTTAGATATTTTATTTTTAGATTTATATTTAAGTTAAAAATTTATATTTAATTATAATAATAAGTTAATAGAAAAATAATAAAATTATAAAAAATTAAATAAAAAATAACTGTGTGAGAAAATGAACATAGATGTTAAAAAGATATTAAATGAAAAACCCATATACAGTGGTAAGGCAAAATCAATATATAAAATTGATGAGGATAAGGTTTTAATAGAGTTTAGAGATGACATCACTGCAGGAGATGGTGCAAAAAAAGACATAAAAAAGGGCAAGGGATATTTAAATGCCCTAATATCCTCCAAATTATTTGAGGTATTAAATAAGGATAATATACCCACCCATTATATAGAGTATATAGATCCAGTATATATGGTTGCCAAAAATGTAGAGATTGTATTAATTGAGGTAATAGTAAGAAATATTGCAGCAGGGAGTTTATGTAGAAAATACCCCTTTAAGGAGGGCCAAGAATTAAAAAGGCCTATTGTGCAATTTGACTACAAAAGTGATGAATATGGAGATCCCATGTTAAATGAGGATATTGCCATTGCACTGGACCTTGCCACTGAGGAAGAATTAAAAAGATTAAAGGAATTGGCATTGAAGGTTAATGAATCATTGAAAAAATTCTTTGATGAAAGGGGCATAATATTGGTGGATTTCAAAATAGAGTTTGGTAGGACAAAGGATGGAGAATTGGTTGTTGCCGATGAAATAAGCCCAGATACCATGAGATTGTGGGACAAGGAAACTAAGGATATACTTGATAAGGACATATTTAGAAAGGACTTGGGGGATGTTGTAGGAAAGTATGAGATTGTGGCAAAGAGAATTGGATGCATATAAAAATTTATAGGGTGTAGTATGTACAAAGTTACAGTAGTGATTAAATTAAAAAAGGGAGTATTAAACCCAGAGGGAAGAACTATTTTAAGGGCTTTAAACTTCTTAGGATATGATGAGGTAAAGGATGCAAAGACCTTTAAATGTATAGAACTCACTATTGAAGGAAAAGATAAGGAAACTATCCAGGAAAGGGTAGAGGAAATGTGCAAAAAATTACTTGCAAATCCAGTAATTCATGACTATGAAATATTATTAGAATAAATAAAAATATTGGAATATAAATAAAATTTTGAAAAATATAAAGTATATTAAATTTATTATTAAAAATTTCTTTTGATTTATTATTTTTATTTATTCTTATTTTTATTTTTTATTTTAAATCTTTTTAATAAACATATATTCCTAAAAGAAAAAATATAATGCCCATAATTAAAATAAAAATATCCAATGCCCATAATTTCCATCCACCTGAATCTATGAAATTTAAAATTTTTTTTGAGGTATTTTTCCAATTGAAAAGGATGGAAAATAATTTTATAGAGGATATCGTTACAATTATTGTTAAAATATATCCATATTCTACATAGTGAAAGATTGTTGCATACCATGTTGTAAAGACCATCACTATTCCATATAAAATAAATATATAAAGTCTCTTTGGGAACTTTTGTGCTGCATACTGTCTTCTATCCCATGAATAGAATTTTTTGTGAAAAAATAGGCCTATCAAGGCTTTTAATATACATACCCCACCTAAGACAAAACTTATTAATTTAAACCACATTTTACTTACATCTCCTTTTTTTATTTTAAAAACTCAATAACATACTCCATATCTACCCAAGTACATGCCAACAAAGATTAATGTAAATTTTAATTAATAGTGATAGTTTTTTATAGTTTATTTACTTCCTTTTTTTCATTATAGGAATTTTAGCCTCCACTTCATACATCTTATATACTATAAGTGCCAAACTCATCTAATTCTTTATTATATCCCATATCTGTAATCTCCAGTCTATACCATGTAAAATCACCTTTTTCAAATTTCCATGTTACATCCAATTCCGTTGGAATTTTTATACCTTCAAACTCCCTATAGGCATTTCTATCCTTTACAGTGATAATCCATTTTTCAAGGGTTGAACCCTCTTTGCGATAGTAATAACGCTCAGTCTCAAAACTTATAAAATCACCATTCTCAGAAAATTTGAATATCCCTGAAGCACTTATTCCATCATAATTCATAGTTGCCTTTGCACTTGTAGAATCTATCTCTTCCCAGACAATGTAATCACTTAAAGCACTTGAAGGGTGCCAGACTATTTCATCAAGATATCGTAATAGGGCCCCTTGATCTATTTCTTTATCCTCGGCATTGACAACAGGGAGCAGGGAAAAGAGTTTAATAAGCACATGGCCCCTGCCATTTTGATATTTATCCCTCCCAGAAAGATGTAAAAATGGAGCAGGTTTTACATTCGCTATCCATATAAAACCAGGAGGTTTCTATAATTTCTTTTCCAATAATGTTAGAATTGCTAAGCCACTTTTGTACCACAGATGGGAGGTCTTTAATCATTTTTGTAGTTACAATTCTTTTTTCTATATGGCCCTTTGGCAGAAAGGAATTGAGTTCCTTGTTTATCATTTCTTTAAAACTCCAACTTCCATAGGAAAGGATACTGGCAATAAATATAATAATGTTGGTAATAGTTCCAAATTTCACATCCTGCCAGTAAATGATAATTAGGATTTGAGAAATAACAATTGCCAAAATAGCAACTATCCACCACCATTCTTTTCTTAACAAATATGTAGCAGCCGAGATGATGAAAAAAAACAAGCAATCAACCACAATATTCCAAATATCTTAGATAAACTACTTGATAACAAAATAAATGTTTCTCCTGGTAGTTGATTTACCTGGGCTATCCCCCATTCTTTCATAAATCCAAGTAAATGGATTAAACCGTGGATAAAAACACCAAAGGCAAATACTACTCTAAACATGGTTTATTTCCTTCCTTTTTTATTATAAGTAATTTCCATCTCACTACCTCAAAATTCCTTTAGAATTTTTACTATTTACTCACTCTGCTCGTAAATAGTCTATTTTAACAGTTAGGAATTTTCCTTATTTGACTATAAAGAAGGTTGTATCTTAACCCCATATAAACCTTTTTATCTAGATTTATTATAGAGACCTTGCTATATAAAGGCCTGCGACTTGATAATCTTCCCTATCTTAATCCATATTATTCTAAAATCAATTAAATAAAATAAATAAAGAAAAATCATAAGGAAAACATAATAAAATTAAATAAACTTCCTTAGTTAATCTAAATCTCAATAGATTATAAAATCAATATATATAAAATAATAATCCATAACCTATATGAGATTAAAAATCCTACCTTATTTTAAAATTTAGCAAATTAAAAAACCTTAAAAATAAAACTAAAGCATACCTAACGATATTTTTTTTAGAAATTATATTCTTTCTTTATTAAAATATATAAAAAAATTAAAAATTTTATAAAATTTATAAAAAATATTTTTCTCTTTAATTTTAAAATTTTAATTTAGTTTTTTATATTCATATATTTAAATTTATTAAAAATTATTAATATTTTTTTATTTTTTTGATTATTTTAATTTTTTTATTAAAAATAATTTATAAACGAAAAATAAGTAGATTAAAAGAAATACTGGAGTTATCATCCCACTATGGTCTGATTTTAACAGAAAATACCAAGACGCTATAGTTGGTATTATCCCGTGGTTGTTTCCATCCCACAATGGTCTGATTTTAACGAATTTATGGTTTATAGTATTAACAAATTAAAAAAGAGGTTTCCATCCCACTATGGTCTGATTTTAACGATAGGAATAAACTGCTTGAACTTTTTTTAAAATATCTGGTTTCCATCCCACAATGGTCTGATTTTAACAAAAAAATAGAAGATGATATTATACAAGAAATAACAGAGTTTCCATCCCACAATGGTCTGATTTTAACTGTTAACACCTCTTTAATCTTTAGTTTTGCGATATCGTTATATAGTTTCCATCCCACAATGGTCTGATTTTAACAGAAAAATTAACAAGTTTATTTAATAATATTTTGTTTCCATCCCACAATGGTCTGATTTTAACTATGCATCAATGGCAGTTACTGGATACTTTTTCGAGTTTCCATCCCACAATGGTCTGATTTTAACGTTCTAAATAGAATACATATATCAAAAATAAAATAAGTTTCCATCCCACAATGGTCTGATTTTAACTTGTCCTTCCTCCGAATTTAATATCCGAACTGCTTGTTTCCATCCCACAATGGTCTGATTTTAACTTAATTATTCCTCTTCCTCATCCTCTTCAATCATCTGTGTTTCCATCCCACAATGGTCTGATTTTAACCCTGGCATTTTCACTTATTACAGTGATATATTTGGGAGTTTCCATCCCACAATGGTCTGATTTTAACTATTAATAATACTTATTGCATTGATTGTGGTTGTTGTTGATTTCCATCCCACAATGGTCTGATTTTAACTTCCAATCTGAACGAGAGGGTCGAGGAGTTAAAAAAATTTCCATCCCACAATGGTCTGATTTTAACTTATTAAACCAAAACATGTATATCACCTATAGTGATTGATTTCCATCCCACAATGGTCTGATTTTAACATATATTGATATATTTAAATATTTTTTAATTAAAAGGATTTCCATCCCACAATGGTCTGATTTTAACTACCTTTAAGTTGTGAAGATGTTATTCAGGATTATGCTAGTATTTCCATCCCACAATGGTCTGATTTTAACAACAACTATGATGGAGCAACGGTAGAGAATACTTAGATTTCCATCCCACAATGGTCTGATTTTAACCTATACTTGTTATTTGTAATTTTAAATTTTTATAGGATTTCCATCCCACAATGGTCTGATTTTAACCCTCCTCTTTATTGTTATTATTTAAAGTATTGTTTAAATTTCCATCCCACAATGGTCTGATTTTAACACTAAAAGAATATATTTAACAACCCGTGTATTATCTGATTTCCATCCCACAATGGTCTGATTTTAACAGTTGTTATTTTTAAGAATAGCATTATTATAAACACCTGATTTCCATCCCACAATGGTCTGATTTTAACTGATGGCTCGAACGTATGGGTAAAACTAAATCTAAGTGGATTTCCATCCCACAATGGTCTGATTTTAACATTTGTGTCCATAGATGTATATCTCAAATAACTTAACGATTTCCATCCCACAATGGTCTGATTTTAACCCTCTTTTTTACTATTTTTTTAATATTTAAATAGAAATTTCCATCCCACAATGGTCTGATTTTAACGGTAGGTAGTAGGTAGTAAGTAGTAAGTAGGGTAGGTAGTATTTCCATCCCACAATGGTCTGATTTTAACTTCTATTATCCAATCTCCTACAAAATCGTGTTCTTCATTTCCATCCCACAATGGTCTGATTTTAACCATGTTTTTAATATTTATTTTAGTTATAGTCGTAATTGATTTCCATCCCACAATGGTCTGATTTTAACTAAAAGATTTAGAGAACAGTTTATTAAATTTAGAATATTTCCATCCCACAATGGTCTGATTTTAACTATTCAAAAAAACGTATAAATGGATTGGAGAATATGAAGTAATTTCCATCCCACAATGGTCTGATTTTAACTCACTGAAGAGGCCGTCCCTATAGAGGCTAACGACCCAATTTCCATCCCACAATGGTCTGATTTTAACGATACTAATACCGTTTTGGTTCTATGTACATTCCAATTTCCATCCCACAATGGTCTGATTTTAACTTATTTTTATTATTCTTTTGTTTTTTCTAATAATTCCTATTTCCATCCCACAATGGTCTGATTTTAACTTGGAAAATTAATTAAATTTGAAGGTATTATTGCAAATTTCCATCCCACAATGGTCTGATTTTAACGTTTTGTGAGAATTATTGGTTTGTATATTGTTTTAGATTTCCATCCCACAATGGTCTGATTTTAACAATTTTTTCACTGGAAACTATGGCATTTGGGCAAATTTATTTCCATCCCACAATGGTCTGATTTTAACTTAATTGCCATTTTTTATCAAATGTGCATCAAAACAGATTTCCATCCCACAATGGTCTGATTTTAACACATTTATTGTTGAAGTGTCAAGGTATGATGAAGTATTATTTCCATCCCACAATGGTCTGATTTTAACACCAATGACCCAGGACAGATTGCAACACAGTTAAAACATTTCCATCCCACAATGGTCTGATTTTAACAGAATTAAGTAATATATTGAACGATAAGTCAAAAGATATTTCCATCCCACAATGGTCTGATTTTAACTTGGATAGACATCACTAATAAAACTATTACTTGTATTTCCATCCCACAATGGTCTGATTTTAACATAATATATTTCATTCTCATAATTCTATAAAATACTTTTAAGATTTCCATCCCACAATGGTCTGATTTTAACATGTCCCTATTGTCTTCGTCCAGTTACATATTTCGATATTTCCATCCCACAATGGTCTGATTTTAACCCCATCTTCACAGGAGATGTTGTATTGAAAATAAAGGAATTTCCATCCCACAATGGTCTGATTTTAACGTGGTCTGATGTGCTGATCCAACAGATTATAGGAGATTTCCATCCCACAATGGTCTGATTTTAACTGCACTACCTGGCAGGAGTTACACCAATAGAACAAAACGGATTTCCATCCCACAATGGTCTGATTTTAACGACACGTTAGGGGGGATATTATCAGATGAGTGGTTCGAATTTCCATCCCACAATGGTCTGATTTTAACTCAAAATATTTAAAAAGGTATTTTTGTTATATGTTATTTCCATCCCACAATGGTCTGATTTTAACTTAAACGAGGATGATATAAAAGAAATAATAGAAGAAAATTTCCATCCCACAATGGTCTGATTTTAACTAGAAGAATTAAAAGAGTTTAAAAAAGAATTTATGAAATTTCCATCCCACAATGGTCTGATTTTAACTCATACTTAGGATTGACATAACATTCTTTATATTTCTTATTTCCATCCCACAATGGTCTGATTTTAACTGAAAATAATAATACACGAAGAGCAATCATATCAATAATTTCCATCCCACAATGGTCTGATTTTAACTTGTTAAAGTAAAAAGAATTATTAGAAATCCTGATGTATTTCCATCCCACAATGGTCTGATTTTAACTTAATTATTTTATTGAATAAAATTAACTTCTCATTTATTTCCATCCCACAATGGTCTGATTTTAACAAAAAATNCTTAAAAATCTTTAAAAGGTGATAAAAAAATTTCCATCCCACAATGGTCTGATTTTAACGTATAGTAAATAGGAATGTAAATAACCTTAGAGAAATGATGGATTTCCATCCCACAATGGTCTGATTTTAACGTAAAATTCTCGAAATAATACCTGTAGAATATTTTTCGATTTCCATCCCACAATGGTCTGATTTTAACGATATATTTAGATGAAATTAAAAAAGGTGGAAAAGAAAATTTCCATCCCACAATGGTCTGATTTTAACAGTTAGAAATTTTCTTTATTTTACTATAAGGAAGGTTGTATCTTCTCCTATATAAACCTTTCTATCTCGAACCTATGATACGGGCACTTCTATATAAAGACCTGCGACTTGATAATCTTCCTTATTTTAACCTATACAACCCTAAAGTAAATTAAATAAAATAAATAAAGAAAATCCACAAGAAAAGCACAATAAAACCAAATAAAATTCCCTAATTAATCCAAAGCCCAATAAATTATTAAATCTAAATATATAAAACAATCATAATCCATCATCGATATGCGACTACTTATTTACTTCTTAAAACTTAAAACTAAGAATATTCTCCAAAAAAATTAAAAAATAAAGACAATAATAAGGTATAAAAATAACATTAAACAACCTCAACCATCCCAAAACCCATGGAATTTTTCTCTCCAAAACCACACTCATAGCCAAATTTTATTAAATCATAATCTCCATAAACCTTAAAAACCATTTCAGAACATCTGCAAAAGGTATTTTTAATTTTTACCCTTTTGGGTTTATACTTTAAAACCTCAAAGTCAAAATCTAAATTGCACTCCTTATTATAGAATGCCCCATATTTTTTCTTTAAATTATTTTTAAAATTCTCATAAAATTTTGAATTGTTTGGGAGTAAATCATGTACTTTTTTTGCTCCATCCCTTTCAATTATGGTTTTTAAATAAATTGGAGATATTGTTTTTAAGGTATCAAAATCCTCAGGGATTTTTTTAATTATCATGTTCATTGGTATTAATTCTATGCCATTAATGTTTATAACCTTGCAATCAAATATTCCATCTACAAAATTTTTCAAAAACTCATCATTTGGCGAAGAAACATGTAAAAATACACGTCCATCTAATGGAACAATGCCTCTTTTCTCTATTACCCTCCTATTGGGAATACTCAACAGGGAAAATGTGAAAAATTTGTATTTAGGATGGGTATGTAGTTTCTCACTGTATTCCTCATTTGCCCTACTTAACACATTGTATATTGCAGAGGCAAGGAAATACTGATGATTAAAGGGAATCACTGTATTTTTTTCAGTTTTAAACTCCAATTTTATTCTCATAATATATCCTCCCTTGAGTTTTTATCAATACCCAATACATTTCTATCTATAAACCTCCTATCTTTAAGTTTAAAGAGGATTACACTATCTGATTCACTATCTATAATGTTTTTAATTCCTTCTCTAACTGTCAAAAATTCTGCATCTGTTAACTCCCCCTCAAAGACACTATTCTGTACCCAATTTAACCATCTCCTTAAAAACTTTTTTACTTTATTCACTCGTTCAACCCCTACGTCATAAACAATTATTACGTACATACTATGCCTCCTTTTACCACCAGATAACAAAGGGTTCATAATTCTCCATTTCTAAGATATGCTTTTGAAGTTTATAGCACTCCAACCTTATAAGTCTTTGGTAGGAAACTTTTCTGTTCAACTTCCTATGTTTTATAGTTTTTTCCAGTCTTTTTTTGTAATAGGTTAAAAATATCCTTCTCCCTTCCTCATTCAATAGACAGGATTTTAGGTCCCTCTCAAAGTGTCCTTCATCAAGTACATTTTTATTTACTAAGTAGAAAACTAACCTATCTACTAAAAGTGGCTTAAAAATATCTGCAATATCCAATGCAAGGGAAAATCGTCTTTCAAATGGCTCATGAAGGTAAGAAATCGATGGATTTAAATGAGTGTTGAATATTTCGGAGATAACTCCAGAATATAAAAGGGAGTTTCCAAAACTAATAAGTGCATTTATTTCGTTATGAGGCGGCCTTCTACTCCTTTTTTCAAACTTAAAATTGTTAAATATTTTATCTAAGTTCCCATAATAGTTGTTTCTCACTGTTGCCTCAACAGACATTACCTCAGTTATTGTTTTTGAGTCCTTTAATTTTTCCAATTCCTTCTCAACTGGGAAATCTATTTTATACCTACTTAGATTTTTATACATGTTTCTTATACTTCCCTCCACAAACTTCTTTGCTAAATAAATTCTCTTATTTCCATCTAAATAATACTCTGATTGTTTGACAATAACCTTTCCTGAATAATTATTCCCCCTTGGATAAAAGGTCCCTATGTAATCGCCATATCTTCCAAAGTAATGAATGGGAACATTGTATTTGGAGAGTAATTTAATAACCTTTGATGTAAAGGACAAACTACCATAACTATAAATAGAATATATTTTTTCCACAGGTATTGGTAATTTTTTTCCATCTTTGCTTATGAAGTAAATGGTATTCTCATGTCTTATTAGTTTTCCATCTGAATTTATGTACTTATTGGTTTTCATTCCCCTCCCTCTAATTTAAAAATATTTTTTTATTTTTTTAATGTTCTTTATGAAAAACAGAATTCATAGTATGCACATTTTTTACAATAACCTTTTCTCTCTGGCTTTATTGGTTTATTACTTTTTATAATATTATTAATATTTTTAATTATATTTATTAATTCAATTTCATTTTTCTTAGTTAGGACTATTCTTTTTATTTTCTTTTTTAATGGATAGTTTAAAATACCTACTGCATTTATTCCCATATTTTTTAAATAATAGAGATAATACAGAAGTTGATAGGTATCGGCCCTCTCCATTCTATCAGATTTCTTTACCTCATGAATCTCCAAAGTTCCATGTTTATTTTTTATAAAATCTATACCAATACTTCCTATTATATGTTCTTTATTTTCTTTTTTATAGGTATTTTTATGGATAAAGTTTCCAATATTTACAATATCACTATCCCTTTCCAGTCTAATATTTTTTGAAAAGAGGTAGAGTTTTGTTTTACATATAAAATAATAATTTATTTGGGTACCTCTAATCTTTAATTCCCCAAATGTGTTAATTAGATCCATAATGTCTCTCCTAATAAATATCATTATCTATTGAGTTGCTATTTTTTATATTCTCTAAAAATTCGTCATCATCAATAAATTCCTCATCCTTATCTATAACATTATCATGGAATCCAAATTCATAGGAATAATCATACATACAAATAACATACAATTTATCTTTTTTATAAACCACATCAAAATGTATTAATTCGCCATTTTCTACCTCATTTTTATACCTATAATAGGGATATTTTACAATATGCTCTATGTTCAGCCTACTCTCCTCATTGTTATAAATGCTATTTGGAATAACATCAATCTTTAAATGTCCATTTTCCCTTACTTTAAAGAATTTACCCTCCTCTTCGCTATATCTTATATCCTTATGTGAGTGTCCAAATAATGTATTGCTATCAAAAAATCTTTTTAAATTACTATCCTCTAAATTGTAATCTGTATAAAGTTCATCACACATTTTTTTAATATCTCCATAGGATATTGCATTACCACTGTATTTTTTTAAAATATCTTCGGTATTTTTCATTAATTCTTTATCGTAGGGTATATTTTTCTCTGAAAAATATATATTCAATATTCCATCAGGAATTTTTCCCTTTCTGTTCAATCTTCCGGCCCTCTGTCCAATGGCATCAATTGGTGCAACTTCACTATACATTAGGTCTGCAGAAATATCCAATGAGATCTCAATAACTTGCGTAGCAATTAAAATAAATGGTTTTTTATTTTTATTATTATATTTTTCTTTAATTTCTTTTTCCTTTCTGTTTCTATCGTTATATGTAAATTGGGAGTGGTATAATATCACATTTGGATCTTTAATATCGTAATCCTCCAATTTATCCATTAGTGTTTTGTAAAATTTTTTTGATTTTGAAACTGTATTTAATACTATAAATTGAGTTTTTCCATTAAAATAATTATCTATAATGCTATCAAAAACCTCTTCATTAAATATATCTTGTTCCTTAAAAAACATTTTAAAGGGCCTATATTCTAAACCTTCAACATCAACAATTGTATCATACCCTATCTTTTCATTTAAAAATTTTGGAATTGTTCCAGACATTAGAAGATGTGGGATGTCCATTTCCCTTAATATGTTGAATAATTCAAAGAGATGGGATAATGTTGTTTTTTCATAGTAATGAACCTCATCAAAAATTATCAAAGCATTTTGGATATTTCCCAGGGCAAAATCAGATTCCTTATAACCATGGATAAAGGAATAAATCAAATGATCAATTGTGGTAATGTTAATAGGTTTATGGAATGTTTTGCCCTTAAAATTCTCATCGCCAACTTCTTTTATTAATGTGGTTTCATAATCCTCATATTCATCATCTAAGTCCATGTCATCAAAATTATTAATATTTTCATTGTTCCTATCATTTTTTAATTTAACAGAACTCATTCCATGATATATTCCAACATTCTCCTTACCAAACTCCTTTTTTAATCTATCATACATAAAATTACTCGTTGTTTGAGTGGGCAGTGCAAATATTATTTTATTTTTATTGTATTTTCTCATTATCTCAAAGGCCCATAAAAGGGAGGCCTCAGTTTTTCCCCTTCCACAGGGCGCAAATAGTATCTGAAATTTTTTAGTTTTGTTCTTTATCTCATCTTGATATTTGTATAACTTAAAATTAGGATTATATTCCTTTTTTAATTTGGGAATATATTGTTCCGGGTTTGTTAGTATATCCTCTAAATAATTGCATTTTAAATCATTTTCCAAGATATATCTTTCAAAATTATAACTGGAATATATATCGGAGGTTTTTAATATTGAAAGCATGAAGGAGTATATACTTTTTATTTTTACAATATCTTCTTTTTGATTATTTAATAAATTATCCCCACTGTATTTGGACTTTAATTTATTATTGGGAATATCCCTCACTATTTTAGGTTTTGCACTCCTATTGATATTAATGGTATTAAGTCCATTAAATTCAAAATATTTATTAAAATTAAGATAATTATAAACATTGTAGGAGTTAGTTAAAAAATTGTTTATGTCCTCAATCAAATATTCGGTTTTTTTGATAGTCTGATAATTGTGGTATAGTCTATCATATAGTTGAGAATGATGTCCCAGTATACTTAGTTTTACAAAATCATCTACATTCACATTGTCCAATATACCCATTGCATAAAAAGAATGTGGAAATTTATTTGATCTTTTATTGTTTTTAATATTTTTTTGAAAATCTTTTGTTAATTTTCCAATATCATGTAAATAAACCATTAAAAATAAATTTTTATATAGTTTAGACTTATCCATGCCCCATCTATTACAAAATTCCTCAATTTCAGATTTATTTGTCTCAATATATTGTTTAAGTATCTTTAAAGCATCAATTGTATGGCCATTTAATGTTTGGAAGTATTTTTCCCCTTCCTTTAAACATAACTTTCCAATACTTCTATCCAACTACTCCACCCCCTTAATATGCTAAAATATACTTATTATCAAATTTGAAGCATTCCAATTCATTATCCTTTAATTTAATATCTTCCAAGGGTACTGAAACTGTTTTAAATAAACTATCCCATTTTTTCCCTGCCTTATCCTTTTTTATTAATTTATAAGGAATTCTCTCAACAATACAATTTTCATATAGTCCCTCTATTACACAATTAAAATTTTTATGATAGTCAGTTTCCACATTAACAATTTCAGAAACCTCTAAATCACATAGTTCATCTGAACTCCCGAGATAGAGAGGTCGCCGTGGATTCAAAAGTGCTTTATTTATTATATCTATTTTTTCCATGTCCTCTCCAATTATATATATCTCATAGGAAGGATTTATAAGGAATTCCTTAAACATTGGTGATGAATTATAATCCTTTAAATAATTCTTTCCAGTTCCTTTTAATTTTAATATCTTTGCCAACTCTCTTGATTTATTTTTAAAATATAGTGGAAGAATACCTATTTTTACATTCCATTCCTGAACAGTTAAATCATCCCTTTTAAGGCCCAGTGCATTTGATATTAATCCCCGAATTACAGTAAATGAGGGTATTGTAAATGTTAAAATCAAACTATTTGAAAGTGGTTTTCTAAATGTGTTGAAATATAGCCCTTCAATTTTGAATTTAAATCCATGCAATGCCATATCCTCACCAAAAAATAAAATAATAAAAATAAATAATAAAATAAATTAATAAAAGAATAAATATAGTAAAACATATAACTTTTTAAACTTATTATGGGCATAATAATTCTAATGCTTGAAGAATTTCCTCTGCACTTCCAGTGCTTAGGGGTGTAAGAGGAGGGAAGGTAGTGATGGAGGATATCTACTCTTTAAGTACATTTTTTTATTTTTTTTTAAATAATATATTCCCTTTTATCTTAAGATTTAGATTATTTTATTATTTTAATTTTTAAATTATTATTTTTATTAATTTTTTTATTTTTTTTATAATAAATATGGTTAAGAAATATTATGTTCTTGACTATAATTTACAATGAGTCCATAACTTTCTCTAAGGCCTTGTTTGGAGTTAAAACTTCAATTTCTAAATCCTTCAACATATTCTTAACTTCATCTTCATTATTTATTACTCCAGAAATCATTCCGAAATATATATCCCCATATTCCCCAACATCCTCCAGTATTTCCTTTAACCTATTTACATTTAAGTTTCTATTTTCATCAATCTCCAATGCTTTCTGCAATCTATGAGAATAATTATCCTGATATGATGCAACCAATATATCCGGCGTAAAATCAGTTAGTAATCGAGCCTGCTTTGAATAATCTGATAAATACCTAATTGCATTTAATATTAATTTTATTCTTTCTTTTCTTTCATTATCCTCTACCTTAGGTTCGATGGAAAGTTCTCTTTTTTCATCATTTATTTCCTCTTCCCCGCCAATTCTTTCAATATCAATTGAGATGCCGCATTTATAGATATTGGTTCCAATTTCAATATTTACAATATCTCCCCCTGTTTTTTCACCAACTTCTTTATATTTTGATCTTGTTAAGAAATCTACTGTTGAATTATCTTCAAAAGATAATAATCCAATGGCAGGAGATACCTTTAGTGGCGAAACCCTTACAGAGGAACCACTACCTTTTTTTGGTAGCATAAAACCAAATAAATCACAGCCAATACATTTTTCAATATCCCCACAAGTTTCTCCCTTATCATCTGGAACACATATATATTTATCAGTTATTCTCCTAATAGCCTCCCTAAAATAATGCCTCATAGCCTGGCCAGATACATAGGGATATTCTATGCCATCTTTTTTGTATTTTTTAACATCTATATAGTTACTCTCTCCCTCTCCAGAATTTAAATTTGTTAAATCAACTTCTGTCAACCATACAATGTTTATTCCCTTTTTCATAAATATCACCTAAATTATTTATTGTCATTGTTATTATCTTCAGGTTTATATTGTTTAATTGAGATATACATACAGGAATATATCTCCAACAAATCCCTCAGTTCTTTCCAATCCTTTTCATATTCTTTTACTAAAGATATTAAATCACCCAATACCATGGGATTAATATATTTTGTGTTTTCAGCATCTAATGAAATCATTTTTCTACTTATTTCCCTCATAACACTCCAAAATTCTTCAGAAGTTCTTACCTTGTCCAATTTATAAAGTAGGTTTAGGTTGTTATGTATGCACACCTCTGCAATTACATTCCCTGATTTTTTAATGGTTTCTAAATGTTCCTTTGGAATTCCCAATTTAATCCACCTCCAATTTATAATAATTTTTTCTAAGATTTTCCTTGCATCATTATGTAATATAATATAATGCTTATTTTTTGGAATAAAGTATTTAACAAACTTTCTAAAATTATTAGTTAAGAAAGCCTCTGATATCCCCTCTCGAAGTTCATTTGTACCTTCCCATTCAATTTTATTTTTTCTCTCTTCTTTAATATAGATCCCATTTAAAAAATCCCCATATAAACTGTCCCCATCTAATTCCCCAATAGTTACCTTCATTACTCTAAATATTTCCCCCATCATTTCAAATTTATCCACTTTAATGTTTTTTATATCCTTATTTGGGACAGTTATAATATGCCATACAATATTGGGATTTTCATTTAATTTGGCATTATCAATCAAATATTCATAAAATTTTAACAATGCTGAATACTTACCATATATCTCTCTATTTTCTCCAATATTGCAATATCTGTTGCTATTATTTAAAAATATTCTATATTTATCCTTGAATTCATTCAATTTTACTAAATTGAAATTATATGGAATAAAGATATAGGATTTATCTCCAAGATATTTATATAAATAATCATCAGCCCATTCTAATATTCCAGCCAAATAACATTTTGGACAAATTTCTTTATAATTTTCAGCATTTCCCCTTATTCCCCCCAAACTTTTTATTTTTGTGGTCATGGGATAAGAGGCCTGTTTCATATTTTGATATTCCTTTGAAAATTCTTCACCACAGCATAGACAAACCTTATTGGATTTTGAACTTTTTGGTTTGGTAGTTATAAGGTTAAATATTTTATTAAGTTCATCTTTTGGATTGGTATATATCTTTTCTTTTAATGTATTTACTCCCTTACTATCCTTTGAACCATATTGTATCAGTATGTAATCCTTTTTTACCCTTTTTTTAACTCCTGTCTTTTTATCCTTTTCTTCAATTAATAGTCTTTCGTATTTCAACTCTTCAACTATTTCTGCCATTTTATCTACAAACTTATTAATATCTTCAAATTGCAAAATTACCTTATCAGGTTTTATTTTGGATTCTATGTCTGGATGATACTTTTCTATCTTCCTGAAGATTTTGTATAGATTCTCCACTCCATTATCTATCCAGAAGTCATTGCATTTTTTGAATTCTAACTCCATATAGCCCCTCGATTCTTTTATTATGGGTTATTTACCATTCCATAGATAAGCATTATTATTACTTAGTATCAAAATTTTATTTTTTTATTAAAATTATTTATTAAAACTATATTATATATAGGTTAATTAGTATTTAAATTTAATCTTATATATTATACATTTAATTTTAATATATTTAATATCTTATTATAATAGATTAACCTCTAACAAAATTATTTATATTAAATAAAAAATCTTAATTTTTATTAAAAATTCAATAAAAAAAATAATAATTATAATCTACAAAAATAAAAAATTGAGATAAAAATGGAAAAATCTTAAAATTTTAAAATATCTAAAAAAAGAGTAAAAAGTATAAAAAGCAAAATCTTATCATTAACATGAAAATTAAAAATCCTTCATTACTCCCTATACTCCTAAGCACCGGAAGAGCAGGCAAGATCTTGACAGGAAGGCATTATAAAAGTTATATTGCTCTAAGATAGAGAGATTTAAGGTATTTCTCTTTATTAATGTTTTATTCCATATATTATTTTTGTTATAATTATTTTATTTTATATTAAGCCATAAATCTAAGATTTATTATGTGTTTGGCCATAATTTCAATATTTACAACCCATAACTTTATTTATAAAATATTTATAGACCCTATGGCCTTCATCTGATAACTCTGGATGGAAGGCTATTGCCATATACCTGCCTTCCTTTACGCCCACTATATTATTGCCCTCCTTTGCAATGATCTCTACATTATCACTTAAAATCCTATCAACAACAGGGGCTCTTATAAATACACCGTTAATTTTTTCTCCATCGAGATATATTTCCTTCTCAAAACTCTCCCTCTGGCTACCGTAGGCATTTCTCTTAATGGTTATATTCATTAATTTTAAAAGAGGTTGCTTTTTTTCAGTTCCCTTTGATAGCAACACCATTCCTGCGCAGGTTCCCAATATAGGTATATTTAAATTTCTCAGGGCTTCCATAAATCCATACTTCTCCATAAGTTTTCCCATTGTTGTACTCTCGCCACCAGGTATAATTAAGGCTTCCACCTTTGATAAATCCTCAACAGTTCTAACTCTTATAGGATTGTGGCCTATTCTCCTAACCATTTTTTCATGCTCATCAATATCTCCTTGAATGCCCAATATACCTATATCCATAAATCTTCACCATAAGTCTTGTTTAATATAAATGAGTATAGAAAAAAGTATAAAAAATATAATTTCATTATAAAACAATATTAAATATGGGATATCAATAAAAGAAAAAAATACAATAATTCCCGAGAGCTCTAATTTTTATATATTTATTCCTTCTAAAATCTTATTATTTTTTATATATCCATTAATTCCCAATTCTATTTTTATTTTAATATAATTATTATTTTTTTATTTTTGCAGAGTGTGTTACTTAATGGGCTTCCTCTGCACTTTCAGTGTTTAGAAATTTAGGAAGAGGGAGGATAGAGGTAGGAATTACTACTACTTTTTAGGCATTTACTTTCCTTTATTTCGTTAAATAGTATGGCTAAGTATTTATTTTTCTTTATCTCTTTAAATATTTATTTTTTTCTTGTTATCTTATGATTTAGATTATTTTATTTTTTTATTATTTTTTTTTAATAGATTTTGTTAATATTAGACATGCTCTATTTTTACATTATTATAATTTTTTATTATATTTTTTAATAAGATAAGGGGGGTTATTGTATGATACTATAAATAATTTTTTTAGATTATAAAACACCTCAGAGCTCATACGGATCAACATAAATTATTCAGCAAAACTTTTTCATCATAGGTGTGTTATTTATTTTAAATTTATTATTTTAAATATTATTTATTATATATTATTATTTTCCCTTAAACCTATCAATTACATGTTTAAAAATGCTATCAGGGGTTCTCTCTTCAACACCTAAGTACTTTGCCACAAGTAATCCATAATTTAAATATTTTTCCTCAACAGGTAGATCTCCAATAAATATTCCTGAGCAATTATTTAGAAACCATCCATCATAGGTTAATACTAATTCATCCTTTAACCTCTGTATGGAGTAGGGACGTAATCTACAAATTAAGGGCCTTACTGAATATATGGAACATCTATTGCCCTTTAAAAATATACACCTACCTTTAATCCCCTTTAACTCTCCAATGGTTCCATTAAAATAACTTAAATATTTATTTACAAACTGATTAAAGGGAATTTTTAAATATCCACATATATTCCCAATGTCCTTTTTTGTCACTGTAGGAGGATCACAACATTTTCCACATGTTCTACAGGTCCATGAGATATTTTTTATATCTATTGTAATGTTTGTCATAGTTTCACATAATATTATAAAAAGTAATATTTAATTTTTATTATTTTAATTCTATAAATACCTTAAAAAATTATATTAATATAATAATAATCTATAAATATTCTGATTTATTCAAGTACTATAATTAAATAATTTAATAACAAAACTTAAAAAGATTTAATACCGAAATAATAAAAAATAAAATTAAATATTATAAAATAAAGTGATAATATGGATAGAGTGTTTCCATTTACTGCAATAGTTGGACAGGAAAAAATGAAAAAGGCCCTAATTTTAAATGCAATTAATCCAAAGATTGGGGGAGTTTTAATAAGAGGGGATAAGGGAACGGCAAAATCCACAGCAGTTAGGGCCTTAGCAGATCTCCTACCTGAAATAGAGGTTGTTGAAAATTGTCCATTTAACTGTAATATCGAGGGGGATCTATGTGATATATGTAGAGAGAATGCTAAAAAGGAGGGTTTAAAAACTGTTAAAAGTAAGATGAGGGTCATAGATTTACCAATAGGTAGTACAGAGGATAGGGTAATAGGTACCTTGGATATAGAGAAGGCCATAAAAGAGGGAATTAAGGCATTGGAACCAGGAATACTTGCTGAGGCCAACGGCAATATACTCTATATAGATGAGGTAAATCTATTGGATGATTATATAGTGGATATACTTTTAGATGTTGCAGCAATGGGTTGGAACATAATAGAGAGGGAAGGTATTAAAATAAGGCATCCCTCTAAGTTTATATTAGTAGGGACTATGAACCCTGAGGAGGGGGAACTTAGGCCCCAGATATTGGATAGATTTGGTTTAATGGTTGATGTGGAGGGATTGAATAATGTAAAAGATAGGGTAGAGGTAATTAAGAGAGTTGAAGAGTTCAATAGGGATCCTGAAGGATTTTATAAGAAATTTGAGGAGGAGCAGAATAAATTAAGGGAAAAAATAGAAAATGGTCGGGAGATTTTAAAGGACGTAGTAATTGAAGAGGAGCTATTGGAGTTGATTTCAAGGATCTGTATTGAATTAAACATTCCTACAAATAGGGCTGATATAACAGTGGCGAGAACGGCAAAAACAATATCGGCATTTAACGGAAGAACCTATGTAACCCTTGATGACATTAAAGAGGCCTGTGATTTAGCACTACCTCATAGAATAAGAAGAAAGCCCTTTGAACCTCCTCAATTAGATCGTAAAAAAATAAATGAAATAACAGAGGAATACAAAGACAATAGGGACTCAAAGGACAGTGAAGAGGATAAAAATAATAAGAATAATGATAAAAATAATAATGAGAATAATAATGATAACTTAAAAAAAAACCAAGTGAAGATATAGAGAACAATAATAATAACACCCCAGAACCTCAAAAGGATTTGGAAGATAGGAAAGAAGATGAAAATGAAGGCGAGAAAAGGGAAGAGGGCCCTACTCAGGAGACAGAAAACAAAAATAATAATAGCGGATCCTCCTCTGAGGTATTCAATGCCAAAGGGGGAATAAACCCCCATAATCTTTTAAAAATTCAACTTAGGGATAATACCCTTAGATACTCAGAGGGCAGACATGTTAAAAGTTTAAGTAATAGGGGAAGGTATATAGGACATAGGATACCTAAGGGCAAGGTAAGGGACATAGCCTTGGATGCCACAATAAAGGCCAGTGCACCTCATCAAAGAAGTAGGTTTAAGGACTCCAAAAATGAAGGAATTAAGTTGCTAATTAAAAAAGAGGATCTAAGGGAAAAGGTAAGGGGAAGAAAGACAATGACAAATATACTTTTTGTTGTGGATGCAAGTGGTTCCATGGGGGTTATGAGAAGAATGGAGGCTGTAAAAGGGGCAATTTTATCTATTCTGATGGATGCCTATCAAAAGAGAAACAGGGTAGCCATGATTGCCTTTAGAGGAGAGGAGGCTGAACTTATATTCCCCTTTACAACATCTGTGGATTTGGCAGAAAGGAGTTTAAAGGATATTCCCACCGGGGGAAAAACCCCACTATCAAAGGCCTTTTTAAAATCCTATGAAGTAATTAAAAACGCCATAAGAAGGGATCCAAATATTGTACCCATAATAATATTTATAAGTGATTTTAAGCCCAATGTAGGTATAGGAGATGATTATATTGGGGAGTTATACGAGGTATCTGAAAAATTCGCCGAGGACAAAATAAATGTTATATTAATCGATACTGAAGTAAATTCCTATATAAAGATAGGTATTGGAAAGAAGATTTCTGAAAAGTTTGGATTTGCCTATTACTCCATAGATAAATTGTCCTCTGAGGGCATATTAAAATTATTAGAATAATATTCTTTTATTATTTTATACATAATTATTGCCCTTAAATTATAGTCTTAAAAAGTTATATTGGTATTAAATAAAAAGCTTTAATTCTATTTAAAAAATTAATAAAAATATAAAAAAATATATTAAAAAAATAAAAAATAATAAAATAAAATAATTAATCTAAAGATTTAAAAATATCTAAAAAAAATAAATACATAAAAAAAATAAAAATAGAAATTTATAAAAAATAATAGATTTAAAATAACTAAAAAGAATAAATACATAAAAATTAGAAATTCCTTTATTGCATCCTTATGCTTCTAAGTACTGGAATAAGGCATAATCTTTTATGGGGCAGCATTATACACTTAGATTAAGGCAAAATAGAAATGGATTTATAGCAATTTTAGTGTTTATATTTATCCTTTTTTATTGTATATAATAAAATTTTATTTTTTTATCTCATTAATTATATAATAAATAATTTATTTTTTATTTAACTAAATTTTATAATATATTTTATTTTTTGATTATATTATTTAATTTTTATTTTTTATTATTCTTTATTTAAAATAAATTTTATATTATTTTAATATTATTTTTTAATATAATTTTTTTAATTTTATATTTATTACTAGGCTATAAATCATAATTACAAAGTGTTATGCACTTAATTATATTATTTTTATTTTTTTTAATATTTAAAGTATTTTTTTAAAATTAATTTTATAATCTTCCTTATCTTTAACAATTCCAATTATTTCAATATTTCCATATTTTTCAATTGTTTCAAAGGTTTTTTCATAATATAAAACATCCTCCAATTTAGTGATACAGTTAATAATAACCCCTTTAACATCTATTCCCTTATTTCTCAGATGTTCAATGGTTAAAAGGGTATGGTTTATAGTTCCTAAGTTAGGCCTGGATACAACAATTGAGGGAATATCTAAGAATTTTATTAGATCCGACATTAAAAAATTGTCCTTTATAGGTACTGCAACTCCTCCAGCCCCTTCCACAATTAAATAGTCATACTTTTTACTCAATGCATTGAAGGAATCCTTTATTCTACTCTTTATCTCCCCTAAGGTTATATCATATTCCTCAACTTCAAAGGCTATATTTGGGGAAAGGGGATTTTTTAGATTTATGGGGTTTAATATATTTAGATCCTCCTCCAAGTCCAGTGTATCTTTTAAAGTTGTTGTATCTTCAATACCTCCAGATTCTATGGGTTTTAGATATCCCACATTTATATTCTCCCTGCATTTTAAATGTCTCCCAATTATTGAGGAAACATAGGTTTTTCCAACTCCAGTATCTGTTCCAGTGATAAATATCATAATCTCACATTATGGATAATTTAATTATTGTATTCATTATACTCTAAAAATTTTAAGATTTCTAAGGGAATATTGGAGTACTTCATAATACCCCTAAATTGGGGAGTTATGTTCATCTCCAGTATGTGTGGGTTGTTGTCCCCATCTATTAATACATCTACCCCCACTATATCGGCATTGGTTTTTTTCACAGATTTTAAAACCATATCCTCAATATCTCCCCTTAAATGAAATAGTTTAGTCTCTGCTCCAAGGGAACAGTTTGCTCTCCAGTCATTTTTAGGTATCCTCTCCATGGCACCTACAATTTTATTATTTATAACAAACACCCTTAAATCATGTTTGTAGGGTATGTACTCTTGAATTATTAAATCATTATTTAAATGATTATTATTTTTATTATCTATATTATTATTATTTTTATTGTTATCTTTATTATTTATTTTTTTCTTGTTATAATTATTATTCCTTATATGTCTTTTAAATACCTTTTTTAAATCCTTCATATTCTCCAACTTTAAAACGCCATTGCCATATCCCCCATAAACTGGCTTTACAACCATTGGAAACTTTAAACCCATTTTCTCAATTAGATATTCAATATTCTGGAAATTTTCCTGAGATAATAAATGGGATATTGGCATGTATTCTTTTAATACTTCGTATGTAAGGTATTTATTTTGGCATATCTCAATAGATCTTGAGGAGTTAATTACCTTTATATTGGTATTATTCTCAATGTATCTCAATACCTTAAAGCCCATTTGTAAATAATCCCTCTCAATCCTTGAGATTATCAAATTAACATTTAAATTATTTTTATTTACATCCAATCCCTTAGGATTTAGAAAGGAAGTATCATATTTTTTTGTTAGATACCTATATATTAACATATTTTCAGGAGTTTTTTTAGAGCATAGTATTCCAATCTTAATATTAACCACCAGGAGATATTATTTAATCTTATTATTTGATTATAATACTTTCCAAGTCCCCTCCCATCCTATAGGATAACTTAACCTTTAAAATATCATCTTCAATCCTTGGATTAGTTATAGGTATAATTAGGGGAGGATTTAACATTGGAGTACTTCCTGCAATTGAGTCCTCTGTTAATACAGTATAGGTATTTAACCTTATGCCCAATAGATTACTGTAATATTCACATTTATTGGATACCTTATTCATTATATTCTCTATACTGGATAAATTGAACTCCAAGTTATAGGATACATCTTTCCTGTTTATTCTATAGAAATCCACTGTGCTATAAAGTATTTCCTTGGATAGGGGCTTTGAGATTACTCCCTCATCATAGTAAATATGGTTCATTCTTGATATTACTACCTGGGCAGTGTTATAAACTTTTTCAGGAATAATCCTTCCCTTTTCCTTAAGAATTCCCTTTTTAAGTAAGGTATTTATTACTGGAATCTGGGGTTCAGTAATAAGTGCAGTGTCAAGCATCTCTGCAATAATCACATCCACATTATCCTGGATATTATATTCTATTGCATCTCCCTCTATTAGTGTTATATTGTTAAATTTATTGAATTTTATATTTTCCATTGCATATTGATAGGTTATTGGGTCCAATTCTATGGCATAAACTTTTTTTGCTATTTTGGCAGCAATCATTGCCAATATTCCACTACCTGTGCCCACATCATAAACAATATGTCCTGGTTTAACTGTTTTTTCTATGGCTCTTTTAAATATGGCCACTCTCTCCCTATCAAGGAGCATACTGTAGTGCCATTGTGGGACATTTAATTTAAGTCTCATAGTATATCCCTTTTAATAGAAATAATACAATAAATTAAAATTATAAATAATAAAAATAAAATAATTATTTATTAAAATAATTAAAGGAATAAAAAAATAAAGATTATAGTAAAACATATACATGTTAAACAACTTATTATAATATAATAATCCTATACTTAGGGGGTTTTTCCCTGCACTTTCAGTGCTTAGGGGCGTAGGAGGAAGGATGATAGTAGGGTATGGAACTTCTACTTTTTAAGTATTTATTTTTCCTTAATATCTTTTAAGTATTTAATTTTTTTATTATATATAAGATTTAGATTATTTTATTTTCTATATTTCTTGTTATTTTTTTTAATTTTTAATTTTTTTAATTATTTTTTTATTTATTTTTATTTTTTATGTTGGGTATGAGTTTAATAAATTATGTTCTTGACATAAATAATAAATATTGCACCCTATTATTTCTCCTTATGTTCCTAAACATTGGGAGAAAGGTAATCCTCCCTTAAGAATTTATTATGAAAATTTCATATAATTATTTATTTTTGTAGATCAAAGTTTAATATAATGTGCTCAACTATAATTAAAATAATAAAAATGTTTATATAAAAAATAATTAAAAATAATAACCTATAAAACCATTAATTACAATCGGTGATATATTGGTATTTAAAGCCTATGATATTAGGGGAGTTTTTAGAAGGGAAATTGATGAAAATTTTGCCTATTCCCTTGGTAGGGTTCTTGGAGAAAAATATAAGAATATACTTGTTGGCAATGATGTAAGGGAGGGATCCAAGGAACTTTTAAAGCCTTTTATATATGGGATAATGGAATCTGGGGGTAAGGTATCCTATTCCGGCATGATATCAACTCCTTTAATGTATTTTGGTACAAGGAATAACTATGATTTAGGGGTAATTCTAACGGCATCCCACAATCCTCCAGAATATACTGGATTTAAAATGTGTAATAGAATGGCCATCCCAATCTCTCCAGTAGAGGAGATAAAGAAAATTTTTAAAGAATATGAAATAGACACTGAGAAAAAAAAGGAAATTGAGGCATTGGATTTAAATAAATTCACTGTGGATATAGTCTCAGAATATAAAAAATTCTTTTTAAATAGATGCAAGTCCTACGATATAAAGGTGGCTATTGATTTTGCCAACGGTAGTACAGCAGTTGTAGAAAGGGAAATATTAAGTCAATTGCTCCCTAATCATGTTTTTATAAATGATTATCCTGATGGCTCATTCCCTGCTCATCAACCAGATACCTTAAAAAAATCCTGTCTTGAAGACATAATAAGGACTGTAAAGGAAAATAACTGTGATATAGGCATAATATTTGATGGAGATGGGGATAGAATAGGAATTATTGATGAAATGGGCAATGTATTACAGGGAGATATATTAACGGCATTAATTGCTGTGGAGATATTAAAGGAGAATAAAATGGAAAAATCCACTGAAAAAGAGAAGTTAAAGATAGTGTATGACTTAAGATGCAGTAAAATTGTTCCTGAGGTTATTGAGGAGTATGGGGGAGTTCCCATAAAAACCAGAGTAGGCCATTATTTTATAAAGAAACTTATGCATGAGGTAGATGGGTATTTTGCAGGGGAACTTTCAAACCATTTTTATTTTAAGGAGATAGGTTATTTTGAAGGGCCATTAATAGCCTTAAATTATATACTATCTGCTATGGAGAATAGGGGAGAGCCCCTTTCAGAAATATGGAAGGAATATAATAAGTACTACCATAGTGGAGAGATAAATTTTAAGGTAAAGGATCAAAAAATCATAATGGAAAAATTAAAGGAAATCTATAAAAATTGTAAAATTGAGGAAATAGATGGTATATCCATATTTTGTGAAAATTGGTGGTTTAATATAAGACCTTCAAATACAGAGCCCCTTCTAAGGTTAAACTTAGAGGCAGATAGTGAGGAGGTTATGAGAGAGAAAATTGAGGAAATAAAAAATATCATTAGTAGTACTAATGAGGGATTATAAAATAGCCTTATATAATCCTATAATAATTCTGATATTCCCAATATCCTTATTTTAGCACTACCGTCCAATAATATAGCCTTTTCTCCTTTTTCATATACTACAGGTTTAATAAGTTTTAATTTAATATCATCTCCATTTTTTTCCACAACATTGCAACTTACTATTTGCAATCCTATGGCTACTTGGTAATTTTCTCCAACCTTGATTTCCCTATTGGAATAGGGATTCCATACCATATTAAGAGTAATCTCCTTAGATACCTCTAAATCCCCATCTGATAAAATCATGCCCCTCTCTATATCCTCTGATGACAATCCCTTTAATGCAAGTCCTACCCTTGAAAATGTTGGGGCCTCCTGATAGTTTTTATCATTTATTTGTATGCTCCTAATCATTGCCTTCTTTTCTGTGGGATATAATTTTAAATTATCATGTATCCTTAAAGTCCCCTTTTTTACCCTGCCTAATATAACAGTGCCTACACTTCGCACTGTAAAAAAATGATCTATAATTACCTTTTTAAAATCATTATTAACTTTTCCAGCAACCTCTTGAGGTAATGATAGCATATCTTCCCTTAATTTAATATAATCCTTCTCCCTTATTTGAAAGTTTTTCATGGAGGTATTTGATAGGATTACTTTTAATTGTTCCGTATCTACATACTCCCCTACAACAAATGAACCCTCCTTTATGCCCATCATATCCAAAAGAAGCAAAGTTTCTGCTAATTCCCCCTTTATCTCCTCAATAAATACTAAGGGATAATCCATCATATTAATGGTATATATCAATGATTGAATTTTTTCAGGGTATTTAGTGGGCTCTATAAAGAATACACTATCCTCCCCCTGTTTATAGTTATACAATGTAATATCTGATGAGGTTCCCTTTTTTCCTAAGTTTTTCCCAGTATCTTTAAAATCGCCCAATAAACCTACTCCAATGCTTTTCAAAATTCCACCTTATTAAAAATTATAAAATTTATTATAAATATATTAAAAATTAAGATATTATAAAATTTATTTAAATTTAATAAATATGTGGTATTAATTTAATAATTTATAAAATAAAAAATGTAATAAAAGGATAAAATGTTATAAAGGGAAATACTTAAGTCCCCATCTTATCTTAAAGAAATTAATAATTTATACTGTCAAAGACCTTGCCTACTTTCTCAGTGCTTAAGAATGTTAAGAGGGTAATATGGGATTTTTTACTTTTTATGTATTTACTCTTTCTCAATTTAGTCAAGGACATAATAATTTAAACTTATTATGGATATAGCATCCATACTAAAGGATTTTCTCTGCACTTCCAGTGCTTAGGGGTGTAGGGGGAGGAAGGTAAGTTATGGGATTTCTACTTTTTAAGTATTTGCTTTCTTTTATTTCTTTAAATACTTAATTTTTCCCAATATCTTAGGATTTAGATTACTTTAATTTTATTTATTTTTGATTTTTTTTAATCATTTTTTTATCTATTTTTAATTTTTATATTTAGATTATAGTTTAAGAAATTATGTTCTTAACTATATTTTAAAATCTCTTATTTTTTTATTTTTATCCTAATTATCCTTTATTTTTTATTTTAATTTTTAAATATTTTTTTATTATTTTATTTCTTTTAAATTTAACAAAGATAGTTTTTAGTACTATAACCTACAATAAACAATCGCAAACCTCTTTTGCCCAATAGGTAATTATAAAGTCGGCTCCTGCTCTTTTTATGGATAATAATGTTTCCATTATTGCATCCTCTCTATTTATCCATCCCATCTGAGAGGCAGATTCAATCATGGAATACTCTCCACTTACACAATAACTTCCAATTGGAACATTAAAATTTTCCTTAGCCAATCTTAAAATATCTAAATAGGGCAATCCAGGTTTTATAAGTATCATATCTGCCCCCTCCTCGATATCCAACTCAATTTCCCTTAAAGCCTCCCTCCAATTCCCAGGATCCATTTGATAGGTTTTTCTATCCCTTAAACCATACTTAGGGGAACTTTCTGCAGCCTCCCTAAATGGTCCATAAAATGCCGAGGCATACTTTGAAGCATAACTCATAATACTTACATCATAATAACCATTTTCCTCTAGAGTATTTCTCAGAACTCTAACTCTTCCATCCATCATATCAGAAGGGGCCACAATATCCACGCCACTTTCAGCATAGGACAGGGCTATCTTAAAGAGAATATTGAGGGTTTCGTCATTTAGGACTTTATTGTCCTTTAAAATACCACAGTGCCCATGGGAGGTATATTCACATAGACAGGTATCTGCAATAACCAAAAGTTCATCTCCCAATTCATTTTTTATGCCCCTTATGGTTCTTTGAATCACTCCATTTTTATCGTATGCCGAAGATCCATATTCATCTTTGTTTTTAGGTATTCCAAAGAGGATAACAGCAGGAATGCTTAGATCTGCTATTTCTTTGCATTCTTCAATGGCAGATTCCACACTAAATCTATATTGATTAGGCATTGAAGGAATTTCCCTTTTATTTTTTCCCTCCATATTTTCATCTACAAATAGGGGCATTATAAAATCATTTTTATTTAATGTGGTTTCCCTTACTAAGTCCCTTATTTTTTTATTCCTTCTAAGCCTTCTTGGTCTAATTATCATAATTTCCCATTATAAGAATTTTATATACTATCTATTCTGGTTATTGGTTTATTTAAATATTTATATTTATAGTCAAGGGCGTAATAATTTAAACTTATTGTAGATATAGGATCACATACTTTAAGGGTTTCCCCTGCACTTCCAGTGCTTAGGGGTGTGGGGGGAAGAGGGTAGTTATGGGATTTCTGCTTTTTAGGTATTTACTTTTCTTTATTTCTTTAAAAATTTAATTTTTTCTATATCTTAGGATTTAGATTAATTTATTATTTTATTTTTTTTAATTTTTAATTTATTTTTAATTGTTTTTTTATTATTTTTATTTTTTTATACTTTAGACTTATAGTTTAAATTATGTTCTTGGATATAATATATTGATTTACTATCTATTATTATTTAATTTATTCAATTACTAATGAACCATATCCTACAACAGAGGAATAATCTCCAGTAATATCCCCAGATGTGGCATAGGCCAGTAATCTTGAATCCTTGGCTCCAAGTTCCTTCATGGCCCTTATCATGGCAATAGTGGGACCATAGCCACACATGGTAATGTTATTATTTATTACAGTTGTGTAAAGTTCCCTTTCATCCATATCAAGTATGGCCTTTATTGCTAAGGCATCCTTTTTTGAGGCCATTTCTTGGGGTTCATAATGGGAAAAGTCTGTGGAGGCTATTATCACTACCTTTCTCCCAAGTTCCATAGATACCCTACCTATCATATATCCAAGATCCATGGCAGTTTCATAATCCTGCATCATCATGGAAATAGGTACAATCTTAAAGTTTATGGAATTTAAAATACTTAAATGCTGTAAGAATGGAAGTTGGACCTCTATAGAGTGCTCCCTAAGATGGGCACTTTCATCTAAATCAAGTATATCACATTCCCTCCAAAGTTCCTCTACGAATTCATCATCTGTTGATACATATCCCAAGGGGGTTTTCCATATTCCCTTCATAGTGGAAACCCCTGAACCTAAGCCAGTGTGATTGGGACCAAGGATTATAAATGTTATATCTCCATCTATACTATTGGAGAGGGCACTATAGGAATGGGCTGCAATAGGCCCTGAATAAATGTATCCTGCATGGGGACATATTAATCCTATGGGCTTTTTAAAAATACCCTTTGATGGAAGAACCTTAGGCCCTAATTTATGTAAATAGCAGTATTCTATCATTTCAATTAATTCACTGGGGTCTGCAGGGTAAAACATACCTGCAACAGAGGGATTTCTCACTGTCATAATTACCACCAATGCTAATTTAAGGAAGATTTAATATAATATAATAATATTTAATGGATAATATATTATTTCAATAATAATTTAATAAATAATTTATGCCAGATAATATCTTAACTTGTAATATAAATAAAATAAAAAGTATAAAATAATAAGGAGAAATACCTTAGTTCCCTATCTTAGCCGAGTATGGTTTTATAATATATATTCTGTAAAGGATTCCACCCTGTTTTCCAGTTCTTAGGAGCACTAAAGTTAATGATAGGGTTTTTACTTTTTTATGTTTTTTATTCTTTTTTAGGTATTTTAAATCTTAGAGTAAATATTTTATATTATTTTTTTATACTTTTAATAATTCTTTAATTATGATTTTATTTTTTTATTTTTGTTATTTTTTTAATAATTTTTTTAATTTTTTAATATAAATGGTTTTGTTTAGGGCCATAATAAAAAAATTTTAATATTATTATTTATAATCAAGAACATAATTTCTTAAACTCATATACACAATATAAAAAAAATAAAAAATAATTTAAAAAAAATTAAAAATTAAAATATAAGATAAGAATAATTTAAATTTTAAGATAAAATGAAAGTAAATACTTAAGATATAAAGAAAAGTAAATAATTAAAAAGTAGAAGTTCCAAACCACTGTCCTATTTCCCCCTACACTTCTAAGCACTGGAAGTGCAAGGAAAAACCCTTGGGTATAGGATTATTATATTATAATAAGTTGTTTAACATGTATATGTTTTACTATATTTTTATAGGTATTTTAAAAACCTTTCATTTTTATTTTAATAATTCTTTATTTTTTATTTTTTTAATTAATTTAAATTATTTTTTTATTTTTTTATCATTTTATTTTTTTTATGGAATTTTTTTATTTTAATTTTTTATTTATAATATTTATTTTATTAATCCTCTGCTATAGTTATCATTATTGCGATATTGCATTATATTATTATCCCATAGATTATATGCCATATTATATTACCACTACCATAATTTGGATTTTTATGGAATTTTATGGTGGAATAATGCTTCCCAATAAAACTGCACTTGAAATAATAAAAAAATATATAACAAAATTTAAAAAGGGAGAGGATTTAGATAAATTTAAAGAAGAACTTATTAAATGCCTCTTAGATTACAATCTCCTTGTTAAAACAGAGGATGGTACCTATACCTTAGTATCTGAAAATGGGGAAGAACTTATGCATTCTAAGATAGGGGCATTAAGGGAGAGCGTTGAAAAGTTTGTTATGCCCTCAGATTTAGAAAAAATGAAGAATCCAAAAATATTGGATCTATGTAGTGGAATGACCTATAACTCCATAGCAGCCCTTCACTTTAATAAAAATTGTAGTATAGATATGATGGAATGTTGTAAGGAGGTACTTTTTCTATCCATGTGTATTGATGTGCCTCATAGGGAACATGACCTAATAAAAGAAAAATTAAAAAACTTTTTTAGGAGGAACTGTGGAGGAGAGGATAAAATAAACATATATGCCAATGATGCAAGAAAAGTTATTAAAAATTTAAATAATAAATATAATGTAGTATTTCATGATGCATTTTCGCCACAGAGGGACTCTGTACTATATACCTTGGATTTTTTAAAAAAACTATATGAAAAAATGGAGGATAATTCTATTTTAATTTCCTACTCCTCCTCTATTCCATTTAGAAGTGCATTGGTTAGTGCAAGGTTTGTAATTTCCGAGGGAGAATCCATAGGTAGAAAAAGGGGAATAACAATTGGATATAAAAACCCATCCCCAGATAAAGTATTAAAAAGAATATCCCTCACTGACGAGAGATTAATTGCCCTATCAACAGTGGGTATTCCCTATAGGGATGCTAATTTAAACCTAACCCATGAAGAAATAGTGAAAAATAGATATTTAGAAAGAATTAAAATGAAGGAAAATTTATTAAAGATGGGAAAATACTATCCTACAAAAAAAGTAAAATTAGGTAAAATTGATAAAAAATTTTTAGATATTCAGGATTTAAATTTAAATTCTTCAGAGATTATTTTAAAAATGAGGGAACTTTTGGAGGGTTGATTGGTTTATGGAGTACTATCCAAGTATAAATTATAGTTAAATGCATAAAACACCTTAAACCTATTTCCAAGAACTTTAAAACAAAATATGGTCCTAAACAAAATTATTTATACTTAAATAAACAGTATCTTAATTTTCATTAAGGACCTCATAAAAAATTATTATTATAATTATAAAAATTATTAACATGAAAATAAAAAATAATTAAGATAAAAAAATAAAAATATAAGATTTTAAAATACTTAAAAAGAAGTAAATACGTAAAAAGTAGAGCCTCTTCATTATTCTATTTATGATCCTAAGCACTGTAGAGAAAGGATAATTCTCCCTAAGGATTGCGTTTATGAAGGTTCGTAGTTATGCCAAGGTAGATGGAGTTAAAGTATTTCTCTTTACTAATATTTTATCCCTTATATTATTTTTAGTACTATATTCTATTTATAGATTATACGTTTAAGATATTATGTGTTTAACTACAATATAGGCTTTATTAACCTTTTACATTCAAAGGAAGAGTGGCAATGCTCTTCTATTACTTAGGTCCTTCTTTATAAATTTTTTAAGAAATAAATTTTATATTAATTCCATATTTTATTTTTTATATTATTTTTATTTTTATATTCATAATAACTTATTTCAAAAAGTTCTCCAATATATATTCAACCAACAATTTGGATATATCCACATTAGAGACCCTTGAAAGTGCCTCCCAGGAAGGAGCCCCATTAACCTCAATTACCTTTAAACCCCCCTCTTTACATTCCATAATATCCACCCCACCATAGAGCAAACCCACTGCATTTTTTGCCTTTATGGCCAATTCCCTTATTTCCTCAGTGATTTCGCATTCTTTAGATCTTCCCTTTTGATGGATATTTGTTATCCAATCATCAGATATACGATACATGGCACTTACAACCTCATCCCCTATAACAAAGGCTCTAATATCCCTATATTCCTCCCCAGGGGTATCTATGAACTCCTGCATATATATTACCCCATACTTCCTTTTAAATTCATTCAATATATTTAATTTACTAATAAGGGATTTATTTTTTAATCTACTTATGTTTTTTCCACGGTTTCCAAATATAGGTTTTAAAACACAGTCTTTAAATTTTTCTGACCACATAACTGCCTTATCAATATCCTCAGTTATAAGGGTCTTTGGATGGGGTATTCTGTGTATATCCATTAAAGAAGAGGTTTTATATTTATTGCCTGCATTTTCAAGGGCCTCTGCAGGATTTATTATGGGAATATATTCTCCAATATACTTTAAAACATCAAATCTATAATAGTGAGTAGGATCTCCAAGATTTCTGACAAATATGCCATCTAAATCTAAAATATCCTCTTTATCATATTCAAACTTTGTATCCATACCAATATATGATGATATTCTGGAAGGCAGGATATATACTGGGTTTATATTAAATTCCTTCATAGTTCTTTCCAATTCACAAGTAACCCAGTCCTTTTCCTCAGTTAATATACCTAATTTCATAATTTCACTATTTTTTTATATTTTTTATGGTAATATTAAATTATTAATATATTCTTAAAAACTTTAAAAATATATTATAGATTTTATTATCTTTTAAAGTTAATTTTAACCATTTACATTTAAAAAGGGAGTGAAACCCTGTATTTTACTATAATATAGTAGCAATGATCTTTGTAATTAGAGTTTTCCCCTGTAATTATTTAAAAAATAAATTTTATATTATTTTATAATTTAATTTTATTTTTTTATATTTTTATTAATTTTTTAAATTATTTTATTTTTTATTTTAATTTAATAAATTTTCATAAATCTTTTTTCATCTTTTTTAATTATGAATAGTTTTGGTTTTATATTCCTATTTTTCTGCTACTTTTTAAAACTATTCCTCTATAGGGGGAGGTATATGAAGTAAAGTCTTTTAAGGGCCCTATTTTTATGGATTTCATCTTTTTATAGGGTTCTTCCTATTAGATATCTTATTATTTTGCAACTTCCTTTTTAAATTTCTTTTCTTTATTTTTCTATTTTTAGTATAATAATTTTTTAAAAATAAAATCTATATTAATAATTTCATAATTTTATTTTTCACTGCACTGTTCCATAATACTTTTAACAAAATCCTTTGAATAAATGCCTCTAATAACATCAGCCACTGGCATATTAAACTCTTCAGAAATATTATTTAATATATCTCTATAATCCTCATTACTGTAGGCCTCTCCAGCATACTTTCCATTTATGGTAATACCAATTACCCTTTTATTACTTAATATCTCTATTGCCCTTATATTCCTCTCTATCTCCATAGTATTCAATGTATTGGATGCAAGTATTATATAATCTGGTTTTGAACCTTGGAGAATGGACAAACTAACAACCCCTCCTCCTCTTCCTGTCCCAACCTCCAATGGATCAGAGAATACTCCTGTTTGACTGGATACTATTATTAAGTCTTTATTATTTAAATCAACCTTTTTAATGGCTCCATATAGGGTAGAGGCCACATGACAGATGGGTATAACTTGAGGGATTACCATTTCATCAATACCACATAATTTTGAATGGGGTTCAGTGCCCACAGTGCCAACCTTAAGATATTTACTAAGTTCATTCCTTAAGAATAGGGAGGTGGTAAATTTTCCACATTTCCTTCCAGTACCCATTATTGTTATTATCTTAGCCTCTATCCCCTTTAACCCTAACTTAGCATATTCTCTATATTTATCAAAGGCATTGGGATCTGAACAATCAAAGTATTCAATACCATATCTATCAGCCAGGGAGGATAATTTTTTATTATGGGATACCATATACAATCTTGCCATGTTGTATATGTTTTTTCCCCTTTCAATTTCATCTATTATGGATTTTTCCCATAATTTAACCTCCGATGGGGTTAATATCTCCTTTGTCCATATAAAGGTATCATATTCCTTAGGATTACATATTTCTTTATTATTTTCTACAAATTTATACCCTGATATAGATATATTGGAGAAGTTTTTTAATCCTTCTGAAACCTTGTTATTATGAGATAGTCTTGCAGTTTTTATTATCATAAAATCCCTTATTAACTTTAATTGTTGTTAAGTATATAATACATGATCTATTCCTAAGAACTTTAAAACATAAAAGGAAAGTAGAATCCAATCTTACTATAACCTTATGTGGCAATCTCTGTTATAGGTCTTACTTCTATATATAATTACTTTATTATTTTTATAAACTTTTTTTATATATCATAGCCATATAACCTTAACTTTAACCTAACCTACAATTTTTACCTAAAAGATATACTAAAAATAATTAATAATAAATATAATATAAGAAATAAAATTTTAAAAAAGAGGATTACTGTCAGTCCCTCTACCTTAGATTAATATAGCCTTCATAATATATTCTTATGATTCTACCTTTTTCTCCCAGTTCTTAGGTGCATCAAGGAGGAAATATAGGTAAAGAGAGTTCTACCTTTCTTAGGTATTTTTAGATCTTAGGTTATTCTATTACATTTTGATTATTATTTATTTTTTTATTTTTAAAATTATTATTTTTATAAACTATTATTTTTATAAACTATTATTGAGAATCAAAATTTTTTTACTATAAATAATTTTTTTAGGATTATATTTTATTCTTTTTATTTATTTTTTATCTTTTATCCATAATTTTTAATTTTTTTATACTCTTTTATTCCTTTATCCTCTTAATTATGGCAAGAGATAGGTATTCATTAACCTCATCAAAATTAATTTCATCTATTTTTCCCATCTGTATTTTTTCATCCCTACAAAAACCTTTACTTACAACTCCTATTAGGTATTTATCCCTTTGTTCATTATCTAAAATACTTTTTAACTTTTCTCCCAGTTTTTTGGTTTTCATAACCACTATTGTATCAAATAATCCTAAGTATTTTTCCAAATCTTTACCTTGAGGAAGCACTACTAAGTTTTCTTCGCCTTCAACAAGGGGAATATTTAATCTTGAGGCACATGCAAAGGGAGAGGCAATCCCATTTATCACTTCAACAGGAATATTGTCTTCCTTTAATAGATTCCAAACATAGGAAAAGGTACTATATAATGTGGGATCTCCAATTGTAATAATGGCCACATTTCCATTACTATTTTTTATGGTTTTGTATGCATTATGCCAATACTTCCTTAAGTATTCTCTATCCTTACTCATTGGGAAAAGTAATTCCACTATATTTTTCCCATCTGCAATATTTTTTATAATATTGTATGCAAAGGAGGACTTTCCTTCCTTAGATATAGGTACAAAAATTGTATCCACTTCCTTTAGTATTTTAATGGCCTTTAATGTTAGAAGTTCTTCATCTCCTGGGCCTACCCCAATGCCATATACTTTATCTACCACATTTCCACCAATTTTTATTATATTTATGGTTTTTTATAATATCTTAGCACCATCGTTATTTAATTTTGTAATAATTACCTTACCATATTTTTCAAGAGTATTTTTAACATTTTTAACATTTTCCTCGTTGCAGAGAACTACATAGGAGGGCCCTGTTCCAGATAGGCCTGCTGTTATGGCCCCTTTTTCAATGGCCTCTATTGATATCTCCACTGGAAATTTTAAGGCCGAGGAATATATCAAGCCATTTAAAAATAATGCCCTATAGTACTTTCCCATTAAGCATTGATTAAATGCCACATTAACATAATCCTTTAAAAGTTTCATTCTATTTACATCTACATTTTTATTTAAATTGGGCATTAGTACTAAGACAGTAATATCCTCCTTAAATCTATCCCTTTTAATTATTTCCCTTTTTAAGTTATCAGTAATTGTAATACCTCCATAGTAGGATGCTGTGGCATCATCATAGGCCCCTGTAACTGTTAGACCTGCCTCAAAGGAGGATTTTATTGCTAAATCCAATATTAATTTATCCTCTATTTTTTCGCCCAAGGCCTCAAAGGCCGCCAAAACCACAGAGTTTGAAGTGGCACTACTACTACTTAACCCAGATCTTATGGGTATTTTACTTTCTGTGATAACCCTTCCTGAATAATCCAAATTAAAATAATCTAATACATTTTTTAAACATATTTCTATAAGATTGGTACTTATATTTGGATGATCCTTTATAATGCCCTTTATTTCTCTTTTGCCATCATCTATAAATTCAACAGTGGCCTTTATCTTTAAATCAATACCAAATGCAGATCCCTTACCTGTGGCTATTCCATTTATAATAGTTCCTGATGCAGGAGAAACTACTGAGGATTTCATTTTATTCATAAGGATACACCAAAGATTTTTAATTCTTAGATTTAAAATATATGGAAATACTTTAAGTCCTACTTTACGAGTTATAACTTTTATAACATTATATATTTTTAAAGGATTCTCCTGCCCTCCGTGCTCAGAATATGAAGGGTATTATAGAATTTATACTAATTATATTTTACTTCCTTCTTAATTATTTTAAAACCTAATTATCTAATTTATTTTATATTTTTTACTTTTATTATTCATCTTTTATCTTTAATTATTATTTTTTATTATTTCTTTATTTTTATTTTTTTAATAAATTTTTATATATTTTTTTATAGATTTTACTTAACTTTTTATTTTTATTAATTTTTTATATTTCTTTAATTATTTTATCATTTTATTTAATTTTTATTTTATATTTTTTTATCCTATCCACATAAAATAAACATATATATAACAATTACATAAAATATTATTATGTTAAGAATAAAGAATTATTGTGAAGAGATTAAAAATCTTTAAAAGGAACAAAATACCTATAGAAATTAAAACACTTTACCATAGCAACTACATTCAAACACCCTCAATATAGAGAACTGCTAGAATCATTTTTAGAATCAGTGTTCTAAAAAGTCTTAACTTGGGGTTTGAGTATCAAACCTTTGGGCAGAGAAGATTAATTGAATCAGTGTTTTCTTCCCTGAAGAGAGGTAAGGATCTTTCTCTGCTCTATTACTGCTAAGAATTCTGTAGAAACTGGAATTTCTTTTGTAAGTTTTTTTCTGTACTATAATAACTGATGTGGTGTTTATGTTAAAGTGGACAGGTTTCCTTTAATTATAATATAATTAATTCCCTCATCTTAGGTATTTTAAAATTTATTTATTATTACTTTTTAAATCTATTTCATTTTATTTTAATTATTTTTGTTTTTATATAAAATAATTTTTAATAATTTTATTTTTTTATAATTTAATAATAATTTTTAATTTAATAAATATTTAATAAATTTTTAAAAATAATAACTTAAGAAAAGATAAATAAGGTAAAACATGGAAGCCCAGTACATTAGAACTAACACATTAAAGATAAACCCTAAGAAATTAAAAAACAGATTGGAAGATAAGGGAGTAAAATTAGAAGACACTTACTTAGATTACGTATTTGAAGTAATAGAAACTCCATTTTCAATAGGCTCAACACCAGAATATTTAATTGGATACTACTATCTACAAAGTATATCCTCCACAGTACCTCCTATAGTATTGAATCCCTCAATTGAAGATGTTGTCTTGGATATGTGCTCAGCACCAGGGGGGAAAACTACCCATATATCCCAATTAATGAACAACAATGGAGTTTTAGTGGCAAATGAATTAAATAGAAAAAGAATAAGGAGTTTAAAATCCAATATTTATAGAATGGGCATTAAAAATACAATACTATTAAATATGGATGCATTGAGATTGGAAAGGTTCAATATATACTATGATAAAATACTCTTAGATGCCCCCTGCACTGGAAATCCAATAAAGGATAAAAATAGGGCCCCTACTAAGAGGGATATAAAATACTGCTCAATTAGGCAGAAGAATATGTTAAATGTGGGAATAGATATTTTAAAGGAAGGGGGTGAAATAGTCTATAGTACATGCTCACCAGAAATTGAGGAAAATGAGGAGGTAATTCAATATATCTTGGATACAAGGGAGGATATTGAATTAATACCTCTCCATGGTATCAAGGATAATTTAAAGGGAATAAATGTAATGGAAGGAGAATTAAAAGGTACTTTAAGAATATTGCCCCCAAATGAACCTTTTTTTATTGCAAAATTAAAAAAATTAACTAAATAAAAAATAAATTTAATTAAAAAAATAAAATAATAAAATATTAATAAAATTTATAAAATAATAAAAAATTTATAATTATAAAAACTATTAAAAAAAATAAAAAGATTAAAAAATAATTTAAAATTTCCTAAAAAATTGCTTATTCTGAAATAAAAATTATAATCTTAAAAAATCTATAATAAATAAAAAACCATAAAAAATAAAGTAATAAAAATATAATTAATCTAAGATTTTAAAATATCTAAAGGAGTAAAACATACAAAGTAAAAATCCTTTCATTACGCCTAAATATTCCTAAGCACTAAGAGAGTAGGTAGAATCCTTTGACAAGATTAAAAAGTTCATAATTAGGTTAGTAGGAACTTAAAATATTCCTTTATTAATGTTTTATCCCTTAATTCTTATAGGATTACATGTTTATTTTACGTGTTTAATTGTAATTAAAAAATAATTACGTGAAAACCTATGGAAATTATACCTGTAATTGATATATTAAATGGTATGGCAGTTCATGGTAAAGGAGGAGATAGGGGAAACTATAAACCCCTAAAGACAGTACTATGTAATTCCTCAAACCCTATGGATGTAGCAAAGAAATACAGGGAAGAAGGAGCAGAGAAGATATATATTGCAGATTTAGATGCCATAATGAAGAAGGGCAACAACTTCCATATAGTAAAGAAAATAAATGGATACAAAATCTTGGATAGTGGCATTACTACCAAATTAGAATTAGAAAACCTTAAATCCCTAAATATATGCAATAGAATCATCTTAGGGACAGAAACTCTAAGAGATCTAAATCTATTAAATAGAGGGGATATAGTACTTAGTTTAGACTTCAAGGAGGGTAAATTATTAAGTCCCATGAATTATAACTTAGAAGAGATCTTAAATAGATTAGATAAAACTATCCCTTTGATAGTATTGGATATATCCTCTGTAGGCACTCAGAGGGGCATAGATTGGAAGATTATAAGGGAAATAATAAATAAAACAGATAATCCAATATATGTTGGTGGAGGAGTAAGGGATGAGGGAGATCTAAGGGAATGTTATAACTTAGGAATCCAAGGAGTACTACTGGGTACTGTAATACATAAGGGCATTTTAAACCTCAGAGAGATAATTGAAAGATATAGGTAGTAAGGAAGTGGTGATATATTGCTAAGAAGAATAGATGCAATAAGAATACTTATGGAGTATATAACTGATGAATTAATAGTTTGTAATATAGGGTTTCCAAGTAGGGAACTTTATCATATCAAGGATAGACCTGAAAATTTCTATATGTTAGGTTCTATGGGATTGTGCTCCTCCATTGGTTTAGGTTTAGCCCTGTCCTTAGATAAGAGGGTAATAGCCATAGATGGAGATGGATCAGTACTCATGAACTTAGGCACTTTATCCACTATAGGCCATACCAAACCAGATAATTTTATACTCTACATAATAGATAATTCCGCCTATGGATCCACAGGCAATCAAAAAACTCAGACTGAAACTACGAGTTTAAAGGATATAGCAAGGGCCTGTGGAATTGATGCCATAGAAGTATCCCAGAAGGAAGAATTAAGAAGAGTAATAAAGGAATCCCTCAATGGGAATAGAACTAAGATAATAGTAGTTAAGGTAGAGCCCTATAATGAGAAGGTTGAGAATATTCCTCTACATCCTATGTGTATAAAATTCAGGTTTATAGAGAGTATTAAATACCATAAAAATAATAATAAAAATAATAATAAAAATAATAATAAAAATAATAAAATTAATAAAAGCATGAAAGATGAAATAATAATTATCTAAATATCTCTTTAAAATTATTCATCTCCAAAAGGGGATTCCCATTACATACTGGATAACCTATTATAATCTCATTTCTATTCTTTAACTCCTCTACTTTTTTACTGTTGTCCAACTCCAATATAAAGTCCCAATAGTTTCCCTTATAATTTTTTCTTCTCCTTAGGTAGTCCTCCATTATTTTCAATACCTCATTATTGATACATTTGGTATATGGCACATAAATAACTTTTTTTTGAATAATTGAGGGGCATGTGCCTCCGTAGATATAGTAGGCAGTTAGATCCATCTCCTGAATAATGTTAAGTACAGTATCCTCAACACCCTCTATGCCAACCCAAATATCATCCCTTACCTCCAATGCCTTATTAATCAACCTTAAAATCACATTCTTTGGTAATTTAGATTCCTCCTTAGATAGGTAGTGATTGTTTCCAAGGACTATAGAGATTGTAAAGTCATAGGAGGAATACAAATCAAGAAGTTCTAAGGCATCCTTCCTTTTACTTTGTATTGTTAGGACACATTTTTTTAGATTATTTAGTATTTCTTCATTGGTTAATGGGATATTTTCCATATCTATAACATGATAATGGAAATTTGAAGTAATGATCTTATTAAGTTCTATCAACTCATTGACAGTGTTATCTGGAATATCCTTGAGATTGTTAAGGTATCCATTCAATTTACTTAGTTTTGTGGCTATACCTAATTCCATAGTGATCACATTTTTATATAATCAAACACATAGTATCTTAAACTTATAATGTATAACATGATAATAAAAATAATAAAGGGATAAAATATTAATAAATGGAATAATTTAAGTCTCTATCTTGGCCTGATGAAGTTAATAACTTATTCTGTCAAAGGATTCTCCCTGCTCTCCCAGTGCTAGAATATCTTAGGGAAAACAATGAAAGATTTTTACTTTTTATGTTTTACTCCTTTCTTAGGTATTTTAAAATCTTAAATTATTCTATTTTATTTTAATTATTTTTTATTATTAATTTAATTTTTTATAAGGTTTTTTAATTATTTTAATTATTTTTTAATTTTTATTTTTTTAAGACCATACTTAAAATAATTTATCTGTGATAAAATGAAGTTTCTAATATTAAAAATAACCAATAACTGTAACTTAAGATGCATCTACTGCTATAGGGAAGATAATAAGGGTAAAATGGATATGGATTTTAAAACTGCTAAAAATGCTATAGATTACATTTTAAAGGATGAGAATAATTTAAAGATCCAATTTACTGGAGGAGAGCCTCTATTAAATTTTAAATTAATTGAGAAGGTGATAAATTACTGCATGGACCACTATCCTGATAGGAATATTTCCTACGCTATCCAGACCAACGGAACTCTACTGGAGGAGAATATTATTAAAAGGATTAAAGAGTTAAAATTAAATGTTGGGGTAAGTGTGGATAGTATAGATCCCAAGGACAGTGCCTTAAGACCCTATATGGATGGAAGATCCTCTACCTTGGATACTATAAGGGGAATATATCTTTTGAGAAATAATAACTTACCCTTTGGTATTACAACTGTGGTTACCAATAAAAACCTACCTTACCTCTTAGATCTTTTAAATTATCTTATCTCCCTTGGTATAAGGAGTATAAGTTTTGACATCTTGAAACCTAAAAGGAGGGAACACTTATCCTTAATGCCAGATGAGGATGAATTCAAGAGTTTATTGGAAAAGATGAAGGATTTTCCCATTTATATAAAAAATTTGGTGGGAAGACCTAAGGATAAATACTGTTATCTAAACAGTGGAGATCTTCTCTTTGTCAATGAGGTTGGAAACATCTATCCCTGTCCAACCTTAGAGGGATACTTCTATGGTGGAAACATCAACAATATGGACGACAATATAAAACTATTTAAGGTTAAATGTAGTTATTGTTTTGCTAGAGATTATCTAATTAAAAGGTTTAAGTAAGGACTTTTATTAAGATAATATTTTTAAGAGTATTAAAAACAATATAAAAAATAAAATAAATAAAATAAATAAAATAAATAATTTAAAAAAAATTAAAAATAAAAATAAAAGAAAAAAATTAAATACTTAAAGATATAAGGAAAAATAAAAAAGTAGGAATTCCCTACTACTTAAAAAGATAAAGAAAAGTAAATACTTAAAAAGTAGAAATTCCCTACCGCCCCCCCTCTCCCTACTTTCCTAAGCACTGGAAGTGTAGCGGAAATCATTTAAGCATTAAGATTACTGTATTTATAATAATATGGGTTGATGATTTTGTTTTAATACCGGGATAATATGAATATACTCATGCCCACTATTTTCCATCCCTATACAGGGGGAATAAGTAACCATGTTGAAAGTATAATAAAACATCTAAATAATATAAATAATTATAATTTTCACATTTTAAACTATAACTTCCAGGGTAAATTAAAGGAGATACCTTTGAATACTAAGATCCATAGAGTACCCTACATAAGAGGAATAAGGGGTTTAAGTTATGCCCATAATGGGTATTTCCTTGGGAAGGAGATAATAAAAAAATATGGGATAGAGGTAATCCACAGCCATTATGCATTTCCTCAGGGTTTTTTAGGAGCCCTTCTAAGTAGAAGATACAAACTGCCCCATGTATTAACTCTCCATGGTAGTGATGTACTATTACTCTCCAAGAACCCTATAGGTAGAATATTCTTTAATTATGCCATTAAACACTGTGATAGAATAATCTGTGTAAGTAATTATTTAAAGGAACAACTTCCTAAGGATTATAGAAGTAAAACTGAAGTAATATACAACGGAGTGGATTTTAATATATTCCAGGACATAGGCGTTGATGAGGATTATGGTCTTTTTGTAGGATCCCTTGTACTCCAAAAGGGATTACCTACCCTAATAAATGCAATTAAGGATATAGATTTTAATTTTAAGATTATAGGAGATGGTCCCCTATTTAATGATATTAGGAACTATATAACGAGAAAGAATATTAAAAACATTGAACTCCTTGGCAGAAGGGATCACTTAGAGGTTTCAGAATACATTAAAAGGTGTAGTTTCTTAGTACTTCCATCCATCTCTGAAGGGCTTGGCATGACATTATTGGAGGCCATGGCCTCGGGAAAATGTGTTATAGGTTCCAATGTAGGAGGTATTCCTGAATTAATCATAGACAACTATAACGGCTTTTTATTTGAGGTAAATAATTCAAGGATGCTAAGGGAGAGAATAGAGATCTTAGTAAATGATAGGGATTTAAGAATAAAATTAGGTAAAAATGGAGTGGAATTTTCAAAGAACTTTTCATGGGAGGCCATTGTTAAAAAAATAGATGCCTTGTACAGGGAACTAAAGTAAATTATAGGAGGTTTATAAGAATTATTTATAGTAATAAAAAAACCCTAACTCCATTGGGAATCTATAAAATAATAATTATTAAAAAATAATAAAAATTAAAAAAATAAAATATAATAAAAATTTAAAAATTATACAAAAAATAAAATACCTCATAAAAAAGATTTTAAAATATATGTGCATGGTTATATAATGTTAGATACGCTCTTCCTTAAAAAATTATTATACTAAGAATAAAAGAAAAAAACAGAAAAAAGCATCTGAAAAATAATAAAATAATAAAATCTAAAAAAAATAAATAAAAATATGGAAATCTATAAAAAGAAAGAACCCTTAAAGGCTTTACTTATGGAACCTCCCATAAGAGAAGGAGTGTTAAAAATTAAAAGAGTTAATGGGAATTGTAGGATAAGGCCATTTATACCTAAGGGGATGAAAAGAATGTCAAACAATAATATTTTAAATTTGCCCCCCTATGAATCTTAAAACATTTGATAGGTTTTTAAAGATATATTTCAAAACCTTGAGATTTTTCTATATTAGTTTAATATTATTTTTATTTTATTATTTTTATTTAATTGTAATTTTTTATTATTGATTATATTTTAATATAAACATTGACCATAATAATAAAAATAAATTAATTGATACTATGATACCCATATTTGTTAATTTAAAGGAATTTAAGGTATGTATCTTTGGATTTGGAGAGGTTGGAAAGAGGAGATTAAATAAAATAATATCTGCAAAACCATATAAGATAACCCTATATACCAAGGAAGAGATAGATGAAAAAACCCTAAATTATTACAAAAATCTCTGCAACATTGAATTTATAACCTGCAATATAGAGGATATGACCAATGAAGAGATTAAAGAAATTGTAAAACAGCATGACTTTATAATCACTACCATAGATAAAGAAAACAATAAAAGAATTGTAAGTATATCCAAGGGACTTAAAAAATTTGTAAATTCCTCTACCTTTGAAAGGGATATTAACTTAATAATTCCTGCATACTGTTGTAGGGATGGGATATATTTCGTAGTATATACTCAGGGAAAGAGTCCCTTAATAGCAAAAAATATCAGAAAACTTGTGGAAAATTATATAAAAAATTATGATTATGAAATAGATATTCAAAATAACCTAAGATCTTTTTTAAAGGAAGATATTCCCTCCCAAAAGGACAGAAAGAAAATCTTAGAGGAGGTATTTAACAACAAAAACTTTAAAATGGAGTTATTGGAGTTAATTAAAAAATATAAAAAATAAAATATTAAGAACATAATTTCTTAAACCCAATATCTATAATTTTAAAAAATAAAAAATAATTTAAAAAAATTAAAAATTAAAAAAATAAAATAATAAAAAATAATAGAATAATCTAAATTTTAAGATAAAAGGAAAAAAATAATACTTAGGGACATAAAGAAAAATAAAAAAGTAGAAATTCCATATCCCTATCTCTCCTCCCCTTACTCCCCTAAGCACTGGAGATACAGAAAATCCTAATTATGGGATTAGTATATTCATATAAATTTAAAATGCTATGTTTTACTATAAATTTAAAAAAATAAAAATAATGAACAAAAAAATAAAAAAATAACTATTGGTGAATAAATGTATAAATACTTTGAAACTACGGCAGATATTGGGATTATTGTTGAAGAAGATAGTCTTGAAAAGGCATTTGAAGAATCTGCAAAGGCACTATCTAATTTAATGGTTGATATTCACTCCATTGATAAAAAGGTTAAGAGAAAAATAATTATACATTCAGAGGATCTTTATGGATTACTCTATGATTTTTTAACTAACCTTTTAATAATACTTGATAGTGAAGGAATAATATTTTCAGATTATAATATTAAAATATACAACAACAATGGAGAATATATATTGGAATGTATGGCCTATGGCGAGAAATTAGACAAAGAAAAACACAGTCCTAAGATGGAGATAAAGGCAATAACCTATCATAAAATGGAGATAAAGAAAGAAAATGGAAAAAATATTATAAAATATATTGTCGATATATAGGTAGGTGGTTTTTTGATTGTTGAAGTATTTTCCTCTATTATGGGAGAGGGAAAATATATAGGACGAAGATATATTTTTATTAGATTTAAGGGATGTCCCCTTAAATGCATATACTGTGATGAATATGTAAAGGAGGGTATTTCTCCAAGGGTTGAGGAAATTCCAGGAAGTGGGATATTCCAAGAGTATCAAAACATAGAAGATAGGTTAATGGAAATAATAGATAATTTAAAAACCCCTGACTTATTTGCAATATCCTTTACTGGAGGAGAGCCCCTATTGCATCATAAAAAAATAAAGGCATACTCCATGGAACTTAGGGAATTGGGATATAAAATCCACTTGGAGAGCAATGGTATTTATCCTGAGAGATTATTTTATTTTGACTATGCCTCAATAGATATAAAATTGCCGGAACATTTTTTTAATTTAGATAATGAGAAATATGAAAAAATATACAATTTAGAATTAAAATCCATAGAGAAATTATACAACATGAACTCCCAGGTATATGCCAAGGTAGTGATAATGGAAAATACAAATATAAAGGATATTGAGAATATTGCAAGGGATTTATCAGATATTGGAGATATTACATTATGTATTCAACCAGTAACTTCCCTATTTAATATTAAACCCCCTTCCCAAAGGAAATTGTTGGATATTATGAAATTATGTGGTTCCTATCTTGGAAATAATTTAATATGTACTCCTCAAATACATAAATATTTAAAAATGCTTTAAAAAAGTAAAAAATATTATATCTTATAAATTTTATAAAAAATTTAAAAAAAGAATTTAATAGTTATTTTGGGTTTTATAGTTATTATTGTTAATTATTTATTTCTTTTAAGACTCTGCCATCTCCATTATTATGGCAACATCCATATAATCTATTATTCCGTTGTTATCCATATCAAGCCTTTTTTCATTATCGTTTGTTGTTATCTTACCAACATGCTGGTTTAATGTTATGTAGGCATCATCTGAGTCGATTCTATAGTTTCCATTAGCATCTCCCTTTATAACGCCAACTCCATTTGCAACTACAACTCTATCTCCACCAAATAACATTACATTGGCAGTTTCTTTACTTGTATCTATATGGTGCCTAAATCCTCTAAAGTGCTCTGCTCCAGGACCATAAGCCATTATTGGAACTGGAACTCCAGTATGTTTGTGGGACATAAATCTTACTCCTACCTTTTCACTGAGGATCTCCCCTATGGCATTTCCAAGGGCATATTTGTTATCAGATCCCATGGCATCTTTAATTTTCTTGACTTCCTCATTTGTTAAGTCCAATCCAGTGTATTTTTTAATAACTTCCTTTGGATCTCCTCCATTCTTTATTTCTTTTGCCATTGTTCCAGTGGAGGCCTTGATATTGAGTATTTTCTTCTCATCTACTGGATCTCCATAATCTATTCCAACCCCTAATCCTCCAGTTTCATGATCTGAAAGGACTATTACTAAGGTATTTTTATTTTTTCTTGCGTAATCGAGACAGTAGCCTACAACTTCATCAAATTCCTTAGTTTCTGCTACAACAGAGGCAATATCATTGGCATGGGCTGCATGATCTATTCTTCCACTCTCTATCATTAAGAAGAAACCCTTATCTGAATCCTTTTCCAATAACTCTATGGCCTTCTTTGTCATCTCCAATAATCCTACAGTTTTATCATCTCTATCCAATACATAGGGTATATGGCTATCAGAGAATAATCCTAAAGCATACTTTCCATCGACATTTTCTAATTCTTCTCTGGTATATACTACTTTGTATCCATTTTTCTTGGCTAATTTTATTTTGTCATCACTAAATATCTTTTTACCTCCCCCAAATAATACATTTACTTTCTCTTCTATTAATTGATTTGCTATTTCTTCCTCCATATCCCTATGTTTCACATGGGAAGCAAATACTGCTGGAGTGGCATGGGTTATCCTTGTAGTGGATACCAATCCAGTTGCTTTACCACTGCATTTAGCCAATTCTAAAAGGGAAGTTACATTTACTAATTTATCATTAACTTTTATAGTAGATATCATCCTATTGTGGGTTTTAAATCCTGTGGCTATGGCAGTTCCTGCCGCTGCAGAATCTGTTACTGGACCACTTAATGAATCTGTAAGTTCATATCCCATATAGGGCATATCCTCCATATTTAATGGTCCATGACATATCTTTGTTACCTCTGTGTGAGCAAGTCCCATACCATCTCCGACCAATATAATTACATTCTTTACTCCACTATTGGATCTAATAGTTATATCCTCCATGGCATAGTTTTTTGCCACACTTGCCTGGAATGCAATTAGGATAAATACTGTAAATAGCACACCCAATATACCTATTTTTTTATTCAATTTATCACCTTTAATTGTGATTAGATTCTAAATCTACATAATATTGTATTCATACAATACTATATAAACTTTTTTATTTTTGAAGTATAATTCATAAAATAGGAACAATAATATAAAAAAATAATTATGGCTCTAAATAAAATCATTTATAGTAAAAAATCCTTAATTTCAAAAAAACTAATAAAAAAATATTATAAAAATTATTAAAAAAATAATAAGAATAATTAAAATAAAATAAAAAAATCTGAGAGTTTGAAATACCTAAGAAAGGAGCAAATAAATAAAAAAGTAGAAATCTCGCCATTACTCCCCTAACTTAGGAAAAATTACAGATTCATTAAAAAGAATGGAATAACTGAAAGTAGCATTATTATTCCAATAAATATTGCTATAAGTTTTTTTAATTCCATGCCTTTAAATTTATTTTTTTTCTTCATGCCTATCCCTCAATTCAAGGTATGATAATTTTATTAATCTATCTTCATCAATATTTAAACTTTTTATTAAACCCATAAGATCATTTAGGGCCTCTTTTTTTTCAGATTCTGATTTTATCATTTTTTCAAATTCAACGAAATAACCTACTCCCTCCACATTATCCAAGGATATAGTAATTTCATTATTTTTATAGATTTCCCTTATTTTTTTAATTGGAGGTAGGGATTTAAATCCAAGGTTTTCCAAAATTATCTTTGTAGTCTCTCCATCACTTACAGTGACCTCATATTCCTCCCTTGTTTTTGATATGTTATCCATTTTTGGGCCCTTATATACTAAGTAATAGTTAATATCCTTTTTATCAATATCTATTGATTTTCTAATTCTAAGGGCCTCGTCAGTCTCTCTAAAATCCCTATCTATTCCATTAAAATATATATCTATTTCCTCTACCTTATTATATCTTGTAAATCCTAAACTCTTCAATTTATTAACAAAATCTAATATTTCATCCCTTTCCAATCTTGCCTTTAATTCCACTTCTATCATATTATCACTAAATTTTTAACATAGGGTTTTAATGTGGCTTTTAATTTTTTAAAATCTACATTTTCTAAGGATAACCAAATAACTACCTTGTTATTTTCTCTTTCAAGGGTAGTAGATAGTATATTTCCCCCTATCTCAGATATTTTTAAGGATATATCTGCTAAAAGGCCTATTCTATCCTCTGCCACTATTCGAACTTTGGCCATCATTAAACTTATCTGTCCCTTTTCAAGTAAATACTTTCCCTCTTCGGTTATATAAACTCCCCCATTTTTTCCCTTTTTTGTAATCACAAGTCCCAAGTCCCTTAGTACCCTGATGTATCTATCCACATTTTTTGGATGGAGGTTTAAATCCTTTGAAATTTCCTTAGTGGTATTGTACTTAGATAGTAATTCCATTATTTTTTTAGTGGTCCCTTCAAGTTTCATTTTTTCCCAAATTCCTATAATAAAGTCTTAATTATGTATTTTATATTATTTTATTTTTTAAATATTTATATTATTTTTTATATTTTTTATGATCAATTATTATAGTTTGTTATAAAACATTATTATCAAATAATTATTTTATTAATTATTAAAATTAAATTTTTATATAAAATGATAAAAAAATAAAAATAAAATAGAAAAAGTATAAAAAAAGTGAAAACCATGCTAACCCATGTTGATGAAAAGGGAGTAAAAATGGTAGATATATCCAACAAAAGGGATATAGGAAGAACCTGTATTGCAAAGGGATATATAAAATTAAAACCCTCCACAATAGAGGCAATATCAAAAAAAGAAATAATAAAAGGAGATGTACTAACTACGGCCCAAGTTGCTGCTATAATGGCTGTAAAAAACACCTCCAACATAATACCCATGTGTCATCCTTTACCAATATCCTCAGTTAATGTGGAGTTTAAATTACATAGAGAAAGTATAGAGGCCCAAATAATAGTAAAAACAACCTATAAAACAGGAATAGAAATGGAGGCACTTACAGGAGTTTCTACTGCACTTCTTACTATATGGGATATGGTAAAGGCCATTGAAAAGGATAAAAATGGACAATATCCTCATACTGAAATATATGGCATAAAGGTTTTAAGTAAGATAAAGGAATCTTAAGGTTATATTATAAAATTATATGCCAAAAAAACCATTTATACTAAGTCTATAAAAAAATAATAATAATTTTAATATAATTTAATTTTAAATGAAAATAGAGGATATAATGTGGGATTTAGAGAGAAATAGAGTAATTAATGAAATTATAAAATATAATGCTAAAAGAGTACTTTTCCAAGGACCAGAGGGGTTAAAAAGAAATATGGAAAGGGAAATAGAAGATATTGTAAAATATTTTAGGGGCAAAGGTAGGGATGTGGAACTTATACTATGGGGGGGAAGTTCCTTTGGGGCCTGTGATATATGTGATATAGAGGTAAAACATCTTAATATTGATTTAATCCTACACTATGGCCATGAGGAACTTCCATATTCAAAATCTGAAATGCCCATAATTTATATTCCCGTTTATTATAGTCCAGATAGGGAGCATTTAATGGGAATTATTAATGATATAAATAAAATTTTAAAAAAGCAGGAAAATCTTCCCATTATTGCCACCACAATACAATTTAAAAAAATTCTAAGGGAATACAATCCCACTGTGATACTTGGATGTAGGACAAATATTAATGAGGAGATGGTAAAAGATAAGGATATAATATACATAGGAAGTGGAAGATTCCATCCACTAATGTTGGCATATAAATTTAAAAGGGAAATAACATTATACAACCCAATAACAAGGAATTATTCTAAGATAGAAAAGAAGGATGTTGATAAATTTATTAAAAGAAGATTGGGGGCAATATATAAACTACACATACATCCTCCAAAGAAAATTGGAGTAGTACTATCCACCAAAAGGGGCCAATGTAGAATAAATGTATTTAACAATATTATAAAAACCCTAAGGAAAAAAAATATTAATTATGTTCCCATAGTTTTAAATAATATCTCTCCTGAGAGTTTAATATATGATGTTGATGCCTATATTTTATGTGCCTGCCCAAGAATAGTGCTTGATGACCATATAAACTATAAAAAAGTGCTATTAACCCCAAAGGAGTTTGAAATGTATATAAATAATAACTTTAATTATGTATTTGATGAAGTATTTTTAGATGATTTTATATATTAGTATTAATATTTTACTATAATTTTTTATATATTAATATTTTATTAAAATTTTCCTTTTTTAATTAAAAGTATTATTAAAGGTTATTAATATTTTATTTTATTTAATTCCTACCCTATTGGTATTTATATATTTTAATGTATTAAATTCTTTTAAATTATTATTTTAAAATTTATAAATTATTTTATATTTTTTTGGTGAAAACATGAAAAAAAGAAAGGAAGCAAATCCCTTTAGAAAAATCCCTACAATATTATTTCCTGATGAACTTATGGATAAGGCCCACAATAGATCTGAAAAGGTTGCAGGAGAACTTAGAAAAACTACAAGGGGGGAAAGTTTATATAAATCCAGAATAATAGAGGAACATAAAATAAGAACCACAACATCTGTTATATCGGATTATCTATCAAATATTATAGAAAAAACCCCCTCAATAGATAATCTAAATCCCTTTTATAGGGAAATATTGGAAATTCTAATAGATACTGATGAGTTTAAAAAATCCCTTGGAGCCATACAATGGGGCTCTGATCTAATTAGAAAACTTGGAAATACCTATGCACGAAAAATAAGACGGGCAAGACGGGCCCAGGAAACTTCCATTATTAGAAAGGAATTCTTAGGGAGAGTTTCCTCCATATTAAAACAAATATATCCCAATCTGGCATGTATTGCTGTGGCAAGGGAAAAATTAAAAAATATTCCAACAGTTAAAGATATTCCAACTGTTGTAATAGCAGGATATCCAAATGTTGGAAAATCTACGCTCTTAAAAAAATTAACCAATGCTGAGCCAGAGATAAATTCCTACCCCTTTACAACAAAGGGATTAAATGTTGGGTATTCTGACCAGGGTATTCAATTTATAGATACCCCTGGGGTATTGGATAGATCAATATATGAGAGAAACGACATAGAACTTCATGCAGTTGTGGCTTTGAATTATCTCGCTGATGCCATAATCTATGTAATAGACCCAACAGAGTATTGTGGTTATTCAGTTGATGAACAGTTGAATTTACTGGATGAGATAAAAAAAACATTTAAAGTACCTATAATAGTTGCCATAAATAAAATTGATATAGATGAAGAAGGATATAATGAAGAGGTTTTTAATAAAATAGATAGTTTAAAGGATAAAAACATAGTGGAGGTATTGAGGATATCCACTAAAGGAGATATTAATTTGGATTCTCTGAAAAAAAGAATTGTTGAAATTATAAAGAAACATACTGATTATAATGATTATAGTGATTAGGATATATAATATATCATAAAGGAAAATTAATCTAAGGGCTTCGTTTTTATATTTTTTATTTTAACTAATAATTAAGGGATAATTTCTTAATAAATATAATCTTAAACATAGATTACAATAAATAAATAACCTTAATTTAAAAAAATAATTAAAAAAATTAATAAATATTAATAAAAATAAAAAAATAATAAGATTTTATAAATATTCAATAAGGAGTAAATACATAAAAAAATAGAAATCTCTTCATTATCTTCTTAATGCTCCCAAGTACCATGGAAAGGGTACTCTTTAGTATTGACATTATAAACCTTAGTTTAAGATAGGGTAAAGATATATTTACAGTAAAATTTATATGTAATATTTTCTGTGTTTTACCATAATACTTAATCCTCATCAATTAATTTTCCAAAACATTCCATACAAACTATTTTTCCATTTATAATTCTTCCTCTAATCTCCATAAAGTACTCTCCACATTCTTCACATTTAATTGACGGGTATATTTTAGCCCTCTTAGGTTCTGGAATATCAATATCCATTATATCAAAAAGTTCCTCCTCAGATAGTCTTAATATTTCATCAGAGTACTCCTTCTTTAATTTATTTATATGTTCCATATTCCTATTTTCCCCTTTGGCATTTAATATTTTATTTCTTATATCTCCTATTTTTTCACTAATCTCCTCTTTAAAGGATATTCTTATACCTTTTTTATTCTCCCTATGGTAAAAGATATAAACATGTTTTCCATAGTCTTTAAATATCAAATTCCCCTTTCCAAAGGTACAACTGAGAAGACACTGTATGGCATCTACACTACAGGAGTCATTATACACAATTGCAACTAACTCTTCATCTGAGGATTTTTTATAATTTTTCATAACATACTTTGCTACCCTATAACCCATGGCTATCCCAGGACAAAAGTGCCCATGGAAATCTATTATTTTTTTAAGATCTTCATCCATGTTATCACTTTATTTTTTTATGATTATGATAATTATAATTGTAGCATATAAATATTTTATAAAATTTTATAGGCTTATAAAAAAATTAAAAATAAAAAAAATAAAATAATCTAAAAAAATAATTAAATTAATCATTAGAAATTACTGTATTTATAATAAGTTTAAAGTTATGTGTTTTACTATAATATTATGGTTAAAGTATAACATTAACTTATGTATTCTAAGAAACTTAGAACATTTGATAGATTTTAAAGATATATTTTAAAACCTTAAATTATCTAATTTTGTTTTAATTATCTTTTAATTTTCTATTTTATTAAATTTTTATTTTTTTTATATTTTTAGATTTGCAACATACTATAAAATAATAAAAAATATTATAATCCTAAATAAAATTATTTATACTAAAAATAAACAATTCTAATTCTCATTAGAATCCAATAAAAAATATATTGTTAAAAAATAATAAAAATAAAAGAATCTGAGACTTTGAAAGTGTCTAAGAAAATAGATCATATAATAAGTAAAAATCTTATCTTATTTTTCCTTAGATATTCCTAAGCATAAAAAAAAGGTAATCCTTAGAGGATTGGCATTATGGAGGTTCATAATCTTAAATATCTTATTTTTTTCTATTATTTTTATTATATTGTTTATTTTATAGATTATAGATTTAAGAGGTTTATGTGTAACTATAATTTTTAAATCATATTAAAAAAAGAAAATATTAATTAAGGTTTATTTATTTTAAAAGCCTTTTCATCTTTCCATTCTACAAAGATAGGTCCATCTGGAAGATCCTCTAAGGTCTTGAAATACTCCACGGCAGCCTTGGTACCCCATCTGTCGGAGCCTGCTAAGAGGATAACCGTATGTCCATTAATTTTCTGTATTTGAATTACTCCTTTATGTTTTCCTGGGTAGTCGTTAGTTACTTTGACTGGGAATGCCCAGAGGTATTTATTTACAATTGGATTTGCCACTGGTCCTCCTACAAGGATACAATCCTCATTTATTTCAAGGGGTTTATTTGTTAGGTCTAATGTTGTTTTTAAGTCCTTTGCTGAGAGATCCTTATCTATCTCTGAACCTACCATTACTTTTGCTTTATGTACTATTTCTTTTATTTTCTCTGATTTAATATCTGGGGCTACATCTGGATAGAGATTTCTTGATGGTGAGGATCTGTCACCTCCTGATGGTGTTCTGGATGTGGCACTTTTACCCTTATCAGGTAACTTTGCGGATAGTGTAACATTTATTTCGGGATCCTCTATTACTGTTATCTCCAATACTCCATCAATAGGTATTCTGTACCATCCTATTTTGCTAATATTATTATTTTCATTCAAAATTGCAGTATAAGTTCCATTATATATTGTAATATTTTCAACAGTCATGTTACCTATTGGTATTCTAACTATTACAAATCCTTTCTTTGATGTGTTCACTGCTTTAAAGGATATTGTGGATATTACTTTATTATTTACCTCCTTAGGTTCTTCTTTGCTTTTGTTTGCTATGCTGAAGTTTGAGGCCAATATTGGGGTTATATTATATACTATTTTTTCTATTGTATCATTTACATCGGATAAACTTTCTATTTTCTGACTTTTAAGTCCCTTTGCCACTTCAAGGGTTTTGTTTATGTTTTCAATAATTTTAGTAATATTTTCTTTTTTTAAAGTCACATTAACAACTTTTGGAATGATTACTGTATCTCTAATACTTTTTAAGGGTATCTCCAATACTTCTAAACCACTTATATTATTGGTTGATACATTATTAATATCGATGATATCTGTTATATTTCCCTCATCCAACACTACAATTTCTTTTAGAATTTCCAATTTTTCAATATCTATGTTGTAGTACAATTTAATAAATCTAACATCTCCTTTGCTATAATATATATTATCAGAATTGTTAAGTGAAATACTGCCATTTAGATAAAACTTAACCTCTTTGCCATCCTGTCCTGGTGCATTTACTAACAACTTTCCATCTAAATAGGAAGGGCCTCCAAAGGTGTTATTTACTAAAGGTATGGAACTGTAGTTTTTATCCCCTATTTTTACTTCAATATATCCACTTAAGGGGTTTGGTGAAATAACCTTTCCATAGTATTGGGCAGGCAATTGAGGGGGAGTAGCATCACTGGCTAAAGTACAATTTACTAATAGAAGACCTAAGGTAAAGATTAATATGTATATTTTTATAGTGTTTTTCATAAATTCACCGTAATATGTAGTTATGGTAGAATATAGAATTACTTAAATGTAGTTAAAAATCTAAAAAAAATTAAAAAATATTTTATATCAATAAATTAATTCAAATTTCTTCCTGGCAATATATCATTTTCTTTGTTATACATCCAATATACATCATAAGGATTAAGTATTACATTGGATAGATAATCATTCTTAGTATAGAGATTATTATTTTCTGGATCAAGTATCATTATCCATGAATCCTCTACAGGGAGTACGAAGTCTATTAGTTTTACTCCGTTGGTATCATTTTTTCCAGGGTTTACTCCAACGAGATTCCAACCTTTGAATACAGGTCTTGTTGGTGGTGCTGTAGGTTCCTCTGGAGTAATGTATTTGACAGTCATGTTGGTATCATTGTTACAGTATATGTAGTATCCATAGAGTGGTTCCAAGTTAGATTCATTGTGCCAGTCATTGTTGTAGTAGGTTATTATGGATCCTACTGCCTCTGGATTACTGAAGGATATATTTGCCCTGTGAGGTATTGATATGGTGTTCCATCCTTTCTTAAGGGTGATAATTTCGCTATTGTTGTTTAATGTTGGGGATTCATTTTCAAATCCACATATTTCTACATTTGATAAGGTGATATTGTTATCCCTTTCATCTGACTCATCTATGGTGTTTCCTGGATCTACATATACTGTGATGTTGTAAGTTCCAGTGTTCTCAGGAGTCCAATAGAAGGTTATAATTTCATCTGCCCCTGCATTCAATCTACTAATATCAGTTGTGTTGGTATATACTACATCTCCTGAGGCATTTATAATTGTTATCTCCACTGGGAATGTGGTGTTTATGTTTTCATTGCCGTTGTTGGTTATTGTTAGGTTTATCTCAGTTAGGGTATTGTTGTATATTGGAGTGTTTGTGGTAATATTTACTATTTTTAGGTTTGGTTTTAATATTGTGTAGCAATCAAAAGTTTTGATTAAAGGATATTGATCAGTATTTTTTCTGTCTATTTTATATGAGGTATCCCCAATTCCATCTCCATTTGTATCGTTTCCATTGTAATCATCCCAGTAGTTTCCTAAATAACTTGTATGTTGGGTGCCGTTGTAGGCGTAGGTTATATTCTCAGGTGAGTTCCAGATGTTGTTTCTTGAGTAAGAAGATTGAGCATTTTGACTGTTGTTTATGAAATTGTTTAAGTAGATTCTATTATTGCTTGAAGAGCTCAAGTAAATACCTATTTTATTACTTAATATGTAATTACTGTTAATATTGTTATTACTGGAATAACTACTTAAATAAATACCACTCTCACTATTGTTTAAAATTTCATTATTTTTTACAGTAATATTAGATGAATAGGCAATAGTAATTCCAACATCTGTATTATATATATTCAGGTTTTCAACTATCATATTACTACAATTTGCAAGAATCACCTGACCTGCATCTTCTGGGATATTGCTTCCTACTTTATTCCTAAAGTAATAAAGGGGCCTGCCGTTGACGGTGTTGTTTTCTATTGTATGAATCCAGTTTTCTATCATCCAACCTTCTATGAAAATACCATCGTTGATAAAGTTGTTATCTTTAATTGTGTTACCATTCGAATACTCTAAATAGATACCCTTACAATCGTTTGATGTTATATTATTACCATTAATACTGTTATTATTTGAATCCCATGAAAAATGGATACCATTATTATTGTTCAATATGTTATTACTACCAATACTGTTATTGCTTGAATACTCCAAATATATACCATTATTATTATTGTTCAATATGCTATTACTACCAATACTGTTATTGTTTGAATACAATAAACAGATACCATCAGTGTTGTTAGATAGTGCATTATTTTTCACAGTAATATTGGATGAATAAGCAATAGTAATTCCAACATCTGTATTATTTATTTTCAAGTTTTCAACTGCCATATCACTACAATTTACAAGAATTACCTGACCTGCATCTTCTGGAATATTGCTTCCTACTACATTCTTGAAGTAGTAAAGGGGCTTGTCGTTAACGGTATTGTTTTCTATTGTATGGATCCAATCTTCCAGTTTCTGGCCTTTGATGAAGATACCATCGTTAATAAAGTTGTTATTTTTAATATTGTTGCTACTCGAATACTTCAGATAAATACCATTCCAATCGTTGTCTGATATATTATTACCACTAATACTGTTATTGTTTGAATTATCTAATTCAATACCCCTCCAATCGTTCGATGTTATATTATTACCACTAATACTGTTATTGTTTGAATTATCTAATTCAATACCATTATTGTTGTCCAAAATATTATTACCACTAATACTGTTATTTTTTGAATAATATAAGTAAATGCCTCTCCAGTTGTTTGATATATCATTATTACTAATGCTGTTGTTGTCTGAATTTCGTAAAGATATACCTCTCCAGTCGTTCGATGATATGTTGTTCCCAATAATACAGTTATTGTTTGAATATCCTAATTCAATACCCCTTCCATTGTTCAATATGTTATTACCGTTAATATTGTTATTGCTTGAATAATCTAATTCAATACCTTTGTTGTTGTCCAATATATTATTATTTGTTATAATATTATTATTGGATTTCACTTCAATACCTACTCCATAACTACTAGAATTCCTAATTGTAAATCCATCAATTGTAACTCCATCTGCATCAATTACTATCACATTCCCAGAATTATTTCCATTAATAATACAATTTTCCGGTCCGTTTTCAGATTTCAAGGTTATACTCTTATTTATAATTATGTTCTCATAATATGTACCATCTTTGACTATTATTTCATCTCCAGGATTGGCAGCATCTATGGCCTCCTGAATTGTTGAGTAGTTATCAGGAATGTAGATAACTGATGGATTAACTGTCACTGAATAGATTGTTGCCTGATTAAGGGTTACATTATTGAATAGGTAGCCATCTGCATCAGATANATTTACTCCTTCTAACTTTGCCTCTGAAGTGCCTACACCTATAGCCTTGAATGTTGCCTTGGCTATTGAAGTAGATTCNTCAATATTTCCATCTACTATTCTAAATNTAACTTTACCATATTCAAAGTTTATATCTTCAAGGTTCTCTGTGGCATTTATGAGGAATGTGAAGTTAGTGCATGTTAGTACCTGTGGATNATAGGTTAATACACCCTCTACTCCCTTTACAGGTCTTCTGTAATCAACATCATATAGGGAGATATTCACAGTGAATGTATCATCTAAGTCAGTTGTTAGTGTTGATGGACATATTCCCATACCTATAGGCTTCTCAGTAACTTCAACAATCTCTACGACTTTATTATCCTCCTCANTTTCCTCANGTACTACGTTCTCTGGATCTACATCTACTACTAAGGTATATGACTTAACNCTCTCAGGAGTCCAATTGAAGGTTAAGGTTTTACTTTCCCCCACATTTAATCCNTCTAAGATTATTGATCCTACCTTATTGGAATCTGCATATAGATTCACTGAGAANGATNNNTTGGTATCTNNATNACCNTTGTTGGTTATNGTTACATTTATTGGNGTGTTTATTCTGTANAGNGGAGTNCCTATGGATAGGTTTNTTATNTTTAGGTTAGGTTTAGATCCAATCGTAACAACTGTTGTAGAATAAACTGACACATTTCTATAGGCATACCCATCCTCATTGGCTATTACTGTATCCCTATCCCTCAAGGTTATATTTGTCTCTCCAGGATTTAATGCCTTAAAGGAGATAGTGGCTAAGGTGAAGTTACCATAGGGTGGATTTGAGAACCACATTAGGGATATGGATCCATAGGAGGGATTTATATTTACATCTTTTAAAGTGGCACTATCTCCAGTATCACTCAATTGAATATTACTTAAATTCAGGATATTGGAATCATAGTATATCTTAGTTTCAAAACCTTGACATTTCCCATCTTCAGGGACATTTTTTACAAGTAATTCTAAGTTAAAGGTGTCTCCAACATCTACCTCCATACTACTAGGTAGGAGTTCCACTGTGGGGTTCTCTCCATAACAAATACCAATCAATGACATTAATAAAATCGGCATTAGTAAAAACTTCCACTTCATAATATATCACCATTTTAATAGTTTAAAAATAAATAAAAAAATTAAATAAAAATTATTTAACCTGCAGTGTAAGGTTCTGCAGTATTGTTATCTGGATAGTACCTCAGGAAGAAGTGGGTTGTTCTTCCCTGGAATGCCTCAGGGTGTATTATAGTACCTAGGTCCATTAGAACCTCGTCAGTTTTCATCAGTCCAAGTTGCCAGTAGTCATCACTTCTACAGAACAATCTGCCGTTTTTCACAGATTTAAATTCCCCATATCCAGGGTGAGCCTCCTTAAAGGAACTTAAGTATTTGGTTGTTGATGGTATTGCCCATATATCAGCATTTTTCACTCTCTCTGCAAAGGTTTCATAGTCTATCTTTGCACTACCTGTACCTGGATAGTCAGTGAATATGTAGGAGGCATGACAGAAGTCCATTATTCCCTTGGCAGGATAGGATTGAGCCTTAGGTACGAATGTGCCCCATCCTGGATAGTTTCCACCCCAAGCCACCAATACATTTGGATCACAGTTGTAGGTTTTTCTCTTTACGTCAAAGGATCTCTTCTCAACCCTTGTAAAGTATTTCTTAGCAGCATCCTCTTTGTTGTAGAATGCTGCAAACATCTTTACCCATTCACATCTTGCAAGATAGGTTGGTTCTAAGTACTCGGCATTTGCAACGTAGGTTATATTTAACTCATTACACTTTTCAATTATTGCATCTCCACTGTACCCAGGATATACAAATATTACTTGAGGGGATATATTTACTATTTTATCCCAGTTTGGGCTATAGGTTGAACCAACATCAATTATTAATCCATTCTCAAGACTTCTATTTATCTCCTCAAAGTGCCATTTATATCTGCCGCCCCACATAATTCCCTTTATTGAGGATATCACTGATCCATCATCATTTAAGGGCATCATAAGTGCAATGTGTGTTGAACTCATGACAACAACATTCTCCAGTGGTAGGTTTATTACCTTATCATACTTCCCTTCAGCCCAATTAGGTATTTGTTGAGACTCATTCTTCAATAAAAATCTCTGACCTGTGGCATCTACGAATATCTTATAGGCCCAACTATCTCCCTCATAGGGATTTACCACATTACCATTCTCATCGTAGTAGGTTAGATCCATATTTTGAGAGTGCTTCATTGACTCCTTCAATTTGTTATAGTTTTTAAATAGATATACTACGTCTGCAATGTTTACGGTACTATCACAGTTTAAATCTCCATCTTCGAGGGATAGATCCCTATTTTTAAATAGATATACAACATCTGCAATATTTATACTANTATCTTCATTTAAATCTCCCAATCTGTAGTTATAGTTACCCTCTGCAAATACGGGAGTTGTTATTATTAATAAAGATATTACACTTAGTATTATTTTAAGACTAATATATATATTTTTTGACATACTATATCACCTAAGGATTTTTTAAATTAATAATAATTAATAAATAAATTTTTTTAATATTAAAAATATAATTTAATTATTATAATTATTTTAACAGGTGACGTTATATTTATATATTACGGTTTGTTTTATAATATTTAAAATTTACTTTAATTAAAATATAATTAATAAAAATAAAATAATAATTAAAAAAAATTAGGAGGAATATTATGAAAAAAGTATTCTATATAATTACGTTATTTATGGCCCTATTATCAACAGAAATGGTTTTAGCATCAGAGGATATAAATTTAAATGTAGATACGCCAAAAGAGGTACAGGTAGGTGAAAACTTTACAATAGATGTAAATGTTAATCTAAATAGGAACATTTCTGGTTTTGAGTGCAGAATTGAAACCCCCATATATGGTGCAAAATATATTAAATTTATAAATGCCACTGAAAACAGAGAAATAAAAGAAAAAGCAGGAGAGTTCTACATGTTAAATTTAAAAAATAATTCAGTATTTGTATCATTTGCTATTCTCTTTGATGAACCTTTGAATTCAGATTTTCATTTAATTACAGTAAAGGGAAAGGCACTAAATGAAGGAAATCTATCCATTAGATTTATTGCAGTAGCCTCAGATGAAGATGGTAGAGCCATTTATCTACCTATTACATACTACAACTTAACGATAGTTGGGGGTAATCAGGATAACGACGAAAAAATAGATAATAAGAAAGAGAGTAATATATTTTCAAAGACACTTGAGGCCCTATTGAACTTTTTAAGAATGATATTTGGTGGTTAAATGAAGGATAATTTTCATAATTACTTTTTTAACATTAAATTTAAACATATCCTATTATTTACTCTATTTTTTTCAATATTTCTCAATGATAACTATGCATCGGACATTGTAGTTGTAAAGTTAAATCCTGACTATGTAAAAACCCATGGGGATCCAGTGTATTTCAATATATCCCTTGAAAATATACCCCCTAGGGAAAGTTTAGGCATGCCTACTTCGTCCAATGATCCTACGATAAAGGATGGGGGATGTGGTGGCGTTGATATATATATTAACTACTCCAATGAATATTTAGGGCCCATTGGGTTTAATTGGAGTGATGAATTTAAAGATGTAAAAGTAAAGGAGTATAAGTTTGAAAATGGGACGTTCTATCTAAGTATATTATTTGAAAATCCTCAAGAGGGCAATATATGCCTTGGTACCCTAACTTTCAGTCCCATTAAAAAGGTAGAACTACTCTAAATCTCTCAGGTGTGGTAAGTTCCGAATGGGGAGTAGTATACAGTAGTAAAAGTAGGTACTACATAGATTATGGTAAGGAGTCTCAACGCTTTGGATACTACCCAGACACTGAGTATTATGGTGCCACAGTGGTTATTGAGGGAGAAGGTAATTATACAAATTACTCCACTAAATTGGAGGAGACCTTAAATGAAAGTGATATCTTAGGTGAAGAATATAGAGGGAGTTCAGGACATATATGTAATGTTTTCAATAAAATAGTCAACAACATAACAATTACCTCCAATCAGGATATTCCCAAGGTTACTGTAAAAGAGATTAATTTATCAGAGGGTAAACCCAATATTACTATTATAATAAACACTTCAGAGGTGTTAGACTATAGATTGTTTATTTATACTTTCTTAGGTAGTCTATTGTCAGGAGTCCTTTTCGGATTAATAATTAAGTTAATGAGGGTAGTATGAGATCTATAACTATTTTGTTGCTAATGTTATTTTTTTTATTTTTCCCACTTTCCAAGGGAGAGAACCCCACAGTGGAACTCCTACCTAGTAGTATGGAGATAGATGTTGGAGACACCTTTAACTTAGATTTACTTGTAAAAAATGTCCCTGAGGATGGGAAATGTCAAGGTTTTGAAACTAAGATATACTATGATTCCAATATCCTGAATTTAAGTAATATTCAATTGAGTGATACTGGAAATAGTGCCACTTTAAAAGATGTAAAGATAAATCCCTCCTATGGATCCATATCCCTAATGTGGTTCTCAAATCCACCCTACAATAACTTCACCTTAGCCACTATCTCCTTTAAGGCATTAAATCCTGGAGAGACAAATATAACCTTGAGGGATAGGGATACAGTAATAGCCAATGAGGATGGGTATG
>JAHEQB010000033.1 GCA_019561555.1 Methanothermococcus sp. SCGC AD-155-C09 | reverse complement strand
ATGTTGTTGCAGATGGTGGAGATTATATTTATCTCTTCAACAAAGAAGGGGAGTTATTGTGGAAGTATAAAACAGATGATGGTGTTAAATCAGTAGCAATAACTCCAGATGGGGAATATGTTGTTGCAGGGAGTTGGGGTGATAATGTTTATCTCCTCAACAAAGAAGGGAAGTTATTGTGGAAGTATAAAACAGGATGGCATGTTAGATCAGTAGCAATAACTCCAGATGGGGAATATGTTGTTGCAGGAAGTGATGATTATAATGTTTATCTATTTGTATCATCACAAGCAATATCAGAAATAATAAACAATACCAAATCAATAATCTTACAGATGAAATCTAAGTATAATGTAGAAGAAGCAGAATCCTTACTCTCCCAGGCTGAAGAGGCATTTAATAAAGGGGATTATTCAAAAGCAGAGAAACTTGCTTCAAATGCTAAAGAAAAAGCTAAACAGGGTGAGAAGGCTGAAAAGACAATAAATGATACTAAATCAACAATCCTTCAGATAAAATCAAAGTATAATATTAAAGAAGCAGAATCCTTACTCTCCCAGGCTGAAGAGGCATTTAATAGAGGAGATTACACTAAGGCAAATGAACTTGCTTTAAATGCTAAGGAAAGGGCTATTGAAATAAAAGAATATGCCCGATCTGTCAAAAAGACAATAAACGATACCAAATCAACAATCTTACAGATAAAATCAAAATACAATATAAAAGAAGCAGAATCCCTACTCTCTCAGGCTGAAGAGGCATTTAATAAAGGTAATTATATCAAGGCAAAAGAACTAGCATTAGAAGCAAAATCCCACGCCTTAGATATAGATCAGGATGGAATATTAAATGAAGAAGATCCCACTCCTTACATAAACAACTATCACATCTATGCTATAGCAATTGTGATCCTTGGAATACTAACAATCATAGGAAGAAAATACTACAACTACAGAAAGAAAAAGAAAGAATACGAAAGAAAGATGAAAGAATTTAAATCAAAAGTAGAGAAATGGAAAAAAGAAGGTTATGATGTAAGTGAGTTGGAGGAATTATTAAAATAAATAAAAAATGTCTTTTATTGAATTGGATTACACACCTAAATAAAAAAATATATAATAGAATTAAAGAGAGATAATCCTCTAATAAAAATTTATTTATAAAAAAAATCTTAAAATACTTAGAAGTATTGAGAGATAATATACAATAGAAATACTTATTTTTTAATTATTTTATTATTTTCTCTTTTAAGACTCCTGTTATTTCCATTGTAGGGGTTATTGATAATGTGGAAAATATACCCTCCCTATACAACAGAGTTGAGGAAAGGGACGTTATACTAATAACCAACGAAACTAAGGAGGAGATGGGGGGGAGTGAATATTATAAGTATATTCACAACATAGAGGAGGGAATAGTTCCAAGATGTAATTTAGAGAGAGAAAAAACAATATATGATACAGTGGTTAAATTAATAAATGAGGGATTAATTATTGGAGCCTTTGATTGTTCAAGGGGAGGCTTAGGAGTAGCAATTGCAAAAATGTGCATAAAAAATAACATAGGGGCAGAAATCCATTTGAAGGATTATAATATAAACAATCTAAGGGAGGATGCACTATTATTCTCAGAAACCTCTGGAAGAATAATATTATCTGTAAAGGAAAAAAAATAAGGAAAGGGTTATTAATGCCTTAGGTAAAAATGGATATGTAATTGGAAGGGTTGGGGGAGATTCCCTAAAAATTGTGGATAAGAGGGAGATTATTAATTTAAGTGTTAAAGAAATGACTAAGGTATATGAAAATAGTTTTTATGAGTTAATGGGCGAAACTAACAATAATATGGCATAAATTCCATAAATACCTATTATTTTTTAATGTCCGATAAAAAATAAAATAATTAAAAAAAATAATAAAAAATTATTAAAGAAAAATAAATCTAACTAAAAATTAACTAAAACTTTAAAAAAATAAATAAAATAATAAAAACAAAATTATACTATTTTCCACCAGAATTTAAAATAAATATTAAGTATAATAAAATGCAAATAATCCTATAATCCTGACAATAAATTAATAAGAAAATTATAAGTTTGCCATTTTACATTAACAGGATGAGTCCAATGCCAGACCTTTTAGCGAGAATTTCCCTGTTCTCTTCGTGCTCAGGACTTCCAAGGAGCATAACAATGAGATTTTTACTATTTTTTTGCATTTATTTCCCTTTAGTATATGTTTTAAAATCTTAAATTATGGTCAGGAATATAATTTCTTAAACCATCTCTAATAAAAAAAATAAAATAATAAAATAATCAAAATTTTAAGATAAAAGAAAATGAAATATTTAGTATTTAAAAAGTAGAAACGCCATATACTTAAAAAAGCAGAAGTTCCATACCACTATCCTCCCTCCTTACACTACTAAGCACTGGAAGTGCAGGGGAAGTCCTTTAATTATGGGATTACCCCAATATTAAATTTAATTGTTGTATGTTTTATTATATTCTATATTATTAATCCTTTTATTTTATTTTTTTAATATAAAATTTTTTATTATTTTTTTATTAATATTTTTAATTATTTTATTTCTTATATATTTTTCAATTTTTTTATTGTAGATTGTTATATTTTATTATAAAATAATTTTGTTTAAGACTAATTATAATTTAAAAAAAAATAAATAGAATAATAGAAAATTAAAATATTAAATAAATAATAAAATAAAACCTACTTAGATAAAACAATTTCAATTGTGGATATGTTGATTAATTTACCCTCTTCGTTTTTTATTTGATCAGTGCCCAATTTTACCTCTTTTACTTCAACATCTGGTAAAAATCTATTTTTTACCATCTCTTCCACATCAACTGCCCTACTTATGGCTTTGCCTCTGGCCTTTATAATGACTTTCTCTGCATTTTCTTTATTAAATTGAGTAAGCACTGCTAAAACGTAATTCATAATACTTTTGTTTCCTATATATACTGTGCTATTCATAGTATTCCTCCAAAATGTTAAATATTTTTAAAAATATATAAAGTTATCTATTTTATATTAATACTTTTTCCATAGCATTATAAAAAACTTTTTAATTCATTTCCTATGTACATTGCCAATTTTTTAGCAGTTTTAATGTCTTTAATACCACATTTTACTTTATCCTCCCTTGATACAATAATATTTTTATTGTTATGATTATGCACCACAGCACATCTTAAATGAAGTTCTCCTTTATTTGGATTATAGGTTGCAAGGGCTCCAAAGGGTGCTTGGCAACCTCCCCCATATTTCCTTAATGCCCACCTCTCTGCAATTGATTCTAAGAAGGTTTTACTATCATTTATTCCTTTAAGTAGTTTTATAATTTCTTTATCCTCTCTTCTGGAGGCCACTCCAATAACTCCCTGAGCAGGTGCAGGTAGTATATCAAGGGGCTCATAATTAAAATCACTTAGATCCATATTAAGCCTTTTTAAGCCTGCTTCGGCTAAAATTATGGCATCGTATTTATTTTCCCTTAATTTCTTTAATCGAGTGTCTATGTTGCCCCTTAAGACCTTAGTTGATATATTTGGATATTTAACAGATAAAAATGCTCCCCTTCTAATACTGGAGGTACCCACTACAATACTATCATTTTTTATATCTATATCCTTATTTTTATTCCATAGGATTATATCATGATAACTCTCCCTTGTTGGTGTTGCAGATATTGTTAAATTCTCATTCCATACAGTAGGCACATCCTTTAAACTATGAACTGCCAGATCTATTTCATTATTTAACATTTTAATATCCAATTCCTTTGTGAATACTCCTAATCCCAATTGAGATAGTTTGCTTTTTTGATCCACATCTCCCTTAGTTTTTATTATTTTTATCTCAATATCCAAATTCTCATTTAGATTTTCCAGAAGGTTTTTTATATAGTAGGTTTGGGTTAATGCCAATTTACTTCCCCTGGTGCCTATGGTTATTTTCAATATTTCACCTATTAAAAAAATATAAAATAAATATAAAAATAATTTAATAAAAAAATTATAAAATAATTAATGAAGTATAAAATAAAAATAAAAATTAAAAAAATAATTAAAATAAAAAAATAAAATTATAACCAATTGTATAGTATTAGCTTATTTTCTAGAACTTTAAAACACTTATTGAGTATATGGACTTTATTAATTTTTTAAAGTTATTTTTTCTTAAAATATTACATTTAATGGGAGAATAATCCTGCATCTTGCTATAGTATGTTATAATGCTCTTTTATTATTCTACCTTATCTTAAACTAAGGTTCATAATGCCATTCTATTAAAGAACTATCTTTCCCCCAGTGCTTAGGGGAGTATTAAGAAAAGATATGGAATTTCTACTTTTTATGTATTTATTTCTTTTAGGTATTTTAAAATCTTAAATTTCTATTTTTATATTTATTATTCTTTATTTTTTTATTTTATTATAATCAAGTACATAATATCTTAAACTTATATTATAGTAAATAATATATAAGTATATAAAATTAATAATGAGAAATACCCTAAGTCCATCTAATTTAGATCAATTATGGAATTTTATAACAATCCTGTAGTGGATTCTATTTTCTCCAGTGCTTAGTTATTAATAGAACAATGATAGGACTTTTATCTTTTTTAATGTATTTATTCTTCCTTATGATTTTAAAATCTTAGATTTTATTTTATTTTAATTTTTTTATTAAATTTATTATATTTTTTTATTTTATTTAGGTATTCTTTGGAATTAAGGATTTTTACTTATTATGGGCATTTTTAGAACCATATTTTATTTTTTATGTTATTTATTTATTAAATATCTGAAATAAATTATAAAAAAAATATTTTATGGAATATTTAAAATAAATAAAACTATAACTTTAACACATCCATGGCAGCATTAACTCCCCCTTCTGCATTATATCCCAATTCATTGAATGCCATTTCAATGGCCCCCAATGTTCCCAATACATGATACTCTCTAGCCTCTCCCATGTGTCCTACTCTGAATATTTTACCACTAACTTGCCCCTGGCCTCCTGCTATACTTATATTGTATTTATTGGATAAAATTCCCCTAAATTCTGAATCCACTATTCCTTCTGGATATTTGGCAGAGGTTACAGTTATTGATCTTGCCCATTCCTTTGCAAATAACTCTATTCCCATGGCCTCCAAACCTGCAATTGTGGCTTTTGCCAGTCTTTTATGTCTTTTAACCCTATTTTCAAGGCCTTCTTCAAGTACACGATCCAATGCCTTAGATAGTGCGTATGTTAGTGAAACTGAAGGGGTATATGGAGTCTCCTTTTTACTTTCATATCTCTTTTTGTAGGCCTTTATATCTAAATAGAATGATTTACTCTTGGTTGAATTAATAACCTCCCAGGCCTTTTCACTTATGGATATTGCAGATATTCCAGGGGGAGCAGCCAAACATTTCTGGGAACCTGTAACACAGATGTCTATGTTAAATTTATCCACATCTACATAATCTCCCCCAAGGGATGAAACAGTATCTACAATATACAATGCATTATATTCCTTTACTATCTCTCCTATTTCCTTAATAGGGTTTGCCACTCCTGTGGATGTTTCATTATGCACTATGGTAACTACCTTAATATCAGGATTCTCCTCCAATATCTTTTTTACATCTTGGGGTTTTGCATTATCCCCCCATTCATTTTCTAACATGATGATATTAGCACCATAAACCTCTGCTATCTTTGAAAATCTTTCCCCAAAATTCCCATTAGCAATTATTAATACTTTATCTCCCTTATCCACAGTATTTGTTATTGCCATATCCATTGCTGCAGTTCCTGAGCCTGTTATTATGAATACATCATTTTTAGTTCTAAAAACCCTTTTCATTTTTTCTATGGTATCCTCCAATATGTTTCCATAATCCTTTGTTCTATGCCCTATTATAGGATAGGCCATTGTTGATAAAACTGTACTTGATACCATTGTAGGTCCAGGAATCATTAAAATCCTATCGAAGTTTATATCTTTCATATTATCACATTTTTTATGTTATATTTTTTATATTTCTATTTTCTTACTTTTATATTAACTCTATTTCATATTTTTATTTTCTATATTCTTTTATATTTTTATTTTATTTAAATATTATAGTCAAATTCATAACATTAACTTATAATCTATATAAAAATAATAAGAGGATAAATATTGATAGAGGGAAATACTTTGATTCCTTACATTCCTATGAAATTATAGCCAAGGACATAATTTTCTAAACTTATAATTTTTAAAATATAAGTATATAATAAAAGGATAATATAATATAGGAAATTTTACATTAAATATATCTCTACCTTACTTTAAATTAAGGTTCATAATGTCAGTCCTGTAAGAATTACTCTTTCCCTAGTTCTTAGGAGAATACAGTGGAATAAATGGCAGGATTTCTACTTTCTATGTTTTTACTTTTTTTAGATATTTTAAAATTTTATATTTTTTATTTTGATTATTTCTTTATTTTTTATTTTATTTTTTTAATTATCTTAAATTATTTATTGATCCTATAATTTTAATATTTTTATTATTTTTTTAATTATTTTTTTGAAACTAAGGTTTTTTATTATTATAAATAGTTTTGTTCATAACTATAATAATTTATATTCTGCAAAAAATTTACCTGTTCTCCCAGTGTTTGGGAGTATTAATGAGAAGATAGTTTTTTATGCGATTTTCCTTTTCTAAGTATTTTAAAATTTTATATTAATTTTTATTCATATTTTTATTTTTTTAATATGATTTTTTATTAATTCTTTTATTTTTATTATTTTTAATAATTATTATTTTTTTATTTTTATAATATTAATCTCTATTTCTAAGTTTATTCATTTTATTTATTCTTCCCTTTATTAATTCCAATGTTCCAATATCCTTTCTATAAAATACATTTCCATCTATATACTTTATAGCACTTTCTGCTATCCTCTCGGCTATCTCTATGGTATCCCCAACTCCAACAAGGGCCACACTTCTTGAACCTGTAATATAGAGATTCCCCTCTCTTTCATCTACTGAGGCGTAATATAATATTGCCCCTGTTTTAGATATTGCCTCTTCATTCACCTTTATGATTTCATTTTTTACAGGATTTACTGGATATCCCTTAGGCACCACATATTTACAAACTGTAGCCCTATTTTCAAACTCTATGTCAATCTCATCTAACTTACCATTAACTATGGCATCACACACACTTAAAAAATCTGTTTTTAATATGGGTAGTAGATTCATTGCCTCAGGATCTCCAAATCTTGCATTATACTCTATTATTTTTGGCCCATCCTTTGTGAGCATAAATTGGCCATATAGAATCCCTTGATAGGGACCAACTTCTTTTTTAATTGCCTCAATAGTAGTTCTCATAATTTCCTTTGCCTCACATAACTCCTCATCCCTTAAAAATGGCAATCTATGATCTGGACAGGAATATGATCCCATACCCCCTGTAATTGGTCCCTTATCTCCCTCATAGGCATGAGGATGATCCTGAACAGGAGGCATGAATTTAATACTTTCTCCATCTACAAACCCATGAAGGGTAAATTCAACCCCTACAAGTTTTTCTTCAACTATTAATTTTCCCCCACCAATGCCCTTTTCAAATATCTCCATGGCATACTTCTTGGCCTCATTGTTATCTGCCAACTGTTCTCCAACAACCTTTACCCCTTTACCTCCAGTTAATCCAACAGGCTTAACAACAACATCTATCCCCTTATCTGTTAATTTATCTATGAATTCCTCCAATCCATCATAGTTACTAAATGAAGCATATTCCAGTGAGCCCTTTATATTATACTTCTTAAAGAGGTTTCTCATAAATTCCTTGTTTGTTTCAATCTGAGCAGGAAGTTTTTTTGGTCCCACTGTGGGTATTCCCATGTCCCAGAGTATATCTGCCACTCCAATACCCAATGGAGCCTCAGGACCTATAACGGCCATATCGGGGTTTATTTCATTGGCAAATGCTTTTATAGCCTCAATATCTGTTTCAGGTTTTAAAGAAACCTTTTCTGAAATCCTATATATTCCAGGGTTTTTATTTTTCATTAGTGTGTATAATTTTACAGAGTTATTTTTTATTAGGGCATTTGCAATGGCATGTTCTCGGGCTCCACCACCTATTAACATTACCTTCATAGTATCACCAAAGTTTATTTATTTCAAATATATTATTATTTTTATATTAATTTTTCTATAATTATAATAGTTTAAAATACCTATAAATATAAATACCTATGATTTATAGGTTTATTTAATTAAAATTTAGATTTAATTTAATTAATAATAATATATAATTAAAAATAAATAACATATACCTCCACATAATCAAAAATATAAAGGTGTTATTATGTTAAAAGAAGTTTTAAAAAAAGGAGAACCCTCTGAAATTATACCAATAGCCTATGCTATACATATATTGGTGAATAAGGTACCTGTGTCCATGAGATCTAAGGAAAAACCTGGAGTAAGAATTGAAAAGGGGGAGGTTGTGGATGATAATTATGAAGGTTATGTTTTAAAATTGGCCATTGAATTGGGAAAAACATTGAAGGTAAGTGCTACAGTGGGACCCTATGCTGGGCTCCCTGTGATTGTAGTGCCAATAGTAAGTGATGGAGAGGTTATTGGGGCCATAGGTGTTGTAGATATTACTGCAGGAATTTTTGAAGAGATATTATCACTCTCAAGAAGACCTGAATTGGCAAAGTTCTTACCTGATGAAGCCTTTCCAAAGATTTAATTAAATATTAATTAATTTTAACTTAAAATCAAAATAAAATTTAATTTTAAATAAATTAAAAATAAAAATAATATTTAATATTTTAAATTAATTTTTATAATAATTAATATATTAACACTGGTGATAAAATGAAAAAAATAATTATTTATCCTCCAAATAGCCTTATATTGGGAGATTTAGTGGAGCGATTTGGACATAAACCCTTAATGCTAAATAATGTTGTTGGTAAAAAGGTTAGAACTCCAGAGATAGATAGTCCCCCTATGAATATGACAGACGAGGATCCTAAAAGGGGGTTAAAGTATGCTGCCATAGAGGTACCCTCGGGAGTTAGGGGAAGGATGGCCCTTATAGGTCCCTTAATTGAGGAGGCAGATGCTGCCATTATTATGGATGAGGCCCCTATGGCCTTTGGATGTATTGGATGTGCCAGAACAAATGAACTTTCAAAGTATCTTATAAGAAGGATGGATATTCCCAGGTTAAATTTAATCTACCCTAAGAATGAAGAGGAGGCCAAGGTCGTAGTTCAGAAAATAGCAACATTCTTAAAAGAACTGGAATAAAATAATATTGCTCTTATAATTTATTTTTATGACCCTATCAAAAATCCCTTTAATGAAAATTTTTTTATAAATAATAGAACCTGTCCGAATATACTGAAGAAATTTTCCATCTTCAAGAGGAACAAGTCTCCCTGGAAATAAAACTTCTAGCAATAGCCATGTATCCCCATCTCCTTAACGTAGGGAAATAACAGTCCATTACTGGATAGAGAAATAATTCCATTTGTTTTTACAGTATTTAAGAACCCTTCTGAGAAATACGTAGGTTTCAAAATTACTTCTACACTTTGAAACCTATATAGTTAGGCATTCCTTAGTTTCAACACCTATAGCACTCCAGACAAAGACCTGGATGTTCCAATCTCCGTTTTTTTCATCAATGGCTATAGGTCTTTTATCCCTTTTTTCAGGAGGTTTAATAACCTCTTTTATTTTGTGATAGTATGTTCTCACAGACTCATAACTTATTTCTTGGAAACAGGATATAAACTCATCCTTTTTCTGAGAGAAGTCCCTAAGTAATACAATAATGCTTTAAGCACTTTTAATTTAATATCTTTTTTATTCCTCTTGAAGATTTTTCTAATTTTTACTTCATGTAACAAATATTCTAAGTGATCTCATAAGTTATAGTTATATTTACTATTAAATATATTTTTTAATATCTATCTTATCTTGACAGTGCCTATAACAATTACATAAAATACTATTATGTTAAGAAAAGAATACTGTGGAGTGATTAAAAATCTTTAAAAGGATAAAATATCTATAGAAATTAAAACACTTTGTCATAGCAACTTACATTCAAACATCCTCAATATGGTGAACTGCTAGAATCATTTTTAGAATCAGTGCTCTAAAAAGTCTTAATTTGGGGTTCAGTGTTTTCTTCTCTGAAGAAAGGTAAAGATCTTTCTCTGCTCTATTACTACTAAAGATCCTGTTAGAAACTGAAATCTCTTTTGTAGGTTATTTGTTCTGTACTATAATAAACTGATGTGGTGTTTATGTTAAAGTGGACAGGTCCAAAAATACTAACAATAAAATAAAATATATAAGGATAAAGAAAAATAATAACAATAAAAAAATATAGCAATAAAAATAATTTATAATATCATGGTGATAGGGTGAAATCAAAATATTTAAACTTAATAATATTAAGTTTTTTTATAATATTAATTCCAAACTGGGCAGTTTCAATAATTGATACTCCTTCTTTAGTTATAGCAAATAAAAACACCCCTGATATAGATTATGCCAATATGCTTATGGATGAAATTTATTTAAAGAGAAAAATCCATATTTTGGATAACAATACTGTGAATATTTCAGAGAGATCAGTATATAATATACCAATAGTCAACAGTAGTAGTTTTTCAATTGATAAAGGTACTGAAAAAATAAGTATAAAATATAATATAGAGAATAACAAAATAAATTATAAAAGGATATCCTATATATCCCAATTAAATAATGATAATGAAATAACACTATTGGGTAAAAAATATAATATATTGAAAAGAGAAAATAATAAAATAATCCTCTACAACACACTTAATAACATATCCACCACTAATGGGTCCTTTAGGTACAACAACTATATAATTAATCTGACTATAATATCCCTTGATAGAAATACTTTATTTGTAGATATATATGATAAAAATAATAACCTTATAAAACATAATATAGAATTAAATAAAGGTGAAATGCGTTATTTAGATGATTTAGGTATGGGTATATTATTTGAAAACGAAACACGATTTTTTAAAAAATCTAGATACTACTTTAAAGTGGGAAATATTATAACTTTGAAAGATAGAGAGGACTTTCTATTAAACAATAGTTTTAAAGTAGATTTATCTAATGATGCTATAGAACTAATATATAAGCATCCAGAGGATCTTAATAATTCTTTTAACATATTTAACTTTTATATAAAGGTAATAAATGGGTCCAATGGACCAGAATTCTTTAAAATAGAGCATATAAAAAACTATACTGTATATGGAAAGGATATTGATAACCTGTTAAATATTGGAGATAATACCTTCTTAGTAAAAAGGGATAATGGGAAAATAAGTATATTTAAGGATGGAAAAGAATTTAAAGATACTTTGAAGGAATACAACACTCCCAATAATATTTTATTAAACAGTGAAAATATATTACATACCAATAACAATATTATACTTGTAGGAGGTCCAGTATCCAATAAATTAACTGAAAACATATCAAAATATCTAAAGGTTCCAATAACCAATGATTTTCCTGGAAAGAATATGGGAGTTATCCAGGTAATAAAAAATCCATACAATCCAAATTATAAAATCATGGTTATTGCAGGTTCCGATAGAAATGGTACAAAAGCCTGTATATTATCTATTATAAATGGTCAGTATAATGGAGAGGATACTCTTTACGTAAGATTGAATGGAAATAACTTTGAAGTTATAAAAAACAATTAATAATTGGGATATTATGGAAAATATAAAAGAAAAGGACGATATATTTATAGTAGTACCTGCTTACAACGAGGAAAAAATGATTAGGAATACCCTTAAAAAACTTAAGGATGAGGGATATTCCAATATAATTGTTGTTGATGATGGTAGTAAGGACAATACCTACAAAATAGCAAGGGAGGAAGGAGTTATTGTTTGTAGGCATGTTATAAATCGGGGATTAGGAGGAGCATTGGGAACAGGCATAAAATGCGCATTGGAGTATGATCCAAAGGTAATAGTAACCTTTGATGCCGATGGACAACATGATCCTAAGGATATTGAAAAGGTGGTAAAGCCCATACTATATGAAAACTATGATGTTGTTATAGGCAGTAGGCTAATGGATAAAGATGAATTAAAAAACATGCCATTAGTAAAGAGAATAGGAAATTGGGGATTAAATTTTTTAACTTATTTAATTGGAGGGCATATTGTTACAGATAGCCAAAGTGGGCTAAGGGCGTTCTCAAATAGGGCTGCAAAGATTATACTTTCCAACTTAAAAAGCAATAAATACGAAGTTTCTTCTGAGTTTATTGTGTTGATAAAAAGGAATAATTTAAAGTTTAAAGAAGTACCTATAAAAACAATATATACAGATTACTCCATGTCCAGGGGTACTAATGTAATAACAGGATTTAAAATATTTATTAAATTAATAATTCATAAATTAATGTAATTTAATATATTTAATATGATTATAGGACATTAAATTAAATATAAATAATTAAAATAAATTAGCATAAAATTATTTCCAAAAATTAAATACTAAGAGTAAAAATGAATAAAAAATAAAAACTAAATAAAAGAATAAATTAAAAGATAAAAAAAGGTTTATAAAATAATAGAACATCTAAGAAATTGAACAAAAAACCTAAAAAAGATATAAGATTCCTTAAGAAACTTCATAGTATATCCCTATAGGAGAGGAGTGTTAAAAAAATAGTAGAGTAATAAGGGTTACTAGGACCACGGGCTATTTATATCTAATTTATACGTAATATATAGAACAAAGGGCTATAAAATCTATTAAATTGCAATAAAAAATATTATTAAAAATTTTTAAATAAAAAATAAAAATAAAAATTTAATATTAAAAAAAATTATTTATATTAAAAAATCTAATTTCATTAGGGATTCAAAAAATTATAATTATTATAAAAACTTCAATATAAATATAAAAAAATTTAGATTATGATAAACAATCTAAGATTTTAAATATTAGAAATAAAGTATTTTTTTATTAATATAATTCTTTTTATTATTTTAAGTATTATTGATTTATTTTTACTTTAATAAAAAATAAAAATGATTAATATGAAATTAAGTGAAAATAAAATAAAATACATATGTTTAGGTGTGATTTTAATAGGGATAATCTCCCTAAGTCTCTATAATTTTGAACCTGAGGATAAAAAAATCAAAGATATTAAAGAGGGAGATTATGTTAAAATAACAGGCCATATTCAAAGTATGAAGTTAGAAAGGGACAAATATAGATATATTAAATCTATTAAATATATTAAAATAATGGATGATACAGGAGGAGACTTAAGAGTATATCCCTCTAAAAAAGTAAGGGAGGATTTGGTGAAGTATATAACAAATTATAATCCCTCAATAAAGGAGGGGGATATTGTTCAGGTTATAGGCACTATCCAAGTTTATAATGGTATTTACACCATATACCTTGAAGATATTTCAGATTTTAGATTAATAGAAAAGAAAAATTTTGAAAGGGATATTTATTTATCTACCACACCAACAGGCATCTATGCCTCCAAATATGGAAAAACCTACCATACTATTGAGGGTTGTCCTTACGGTAAAAGAATAGTAGGGGATAATATAATATATTTTTATACAGAGAAGGATGCAAAGGAACTTAATTATAAAAAATGTAAATATTGTGCCTCTAAATAATAAAATCATCAATTTAAAAGATTTTTTAACTTTCTTATAAATTCTTCTTTTTCTCTACTGCCTATATCTTTTACATTCTCAACTGGTACAATCAATAACTCCTTAGATGGAAGTTTTATAGAGGCCCTAAATCTACCATCTCTTCTGGCAAGGGTTGTAATTTTTTTGTTATATAGATATAGTTTATCTAATAGATTCTCTGTTATTTTGGCATTATAATCACAGTACTGTAATGGGCAGCCCTCTCTCCAATATCCAAATTTATCTCCTACTTCATGAATTCTCTCAATATTTATACCATAATAATTTTTAAGTTTTATAACATCCTCATGGCCACACCTTATAAGGGGCCTAAAAAACAAAGTACCATATCTCTTTGGTACAGGGGTTAATTCCATTTTTTCAAATTTTTCTTCATTATAGGTTTTCCTTAGATATTGAATTATGGGACCTGATATTTTTTCAAGTGCAGTATCTCCTGTTAATATAATGGGAACTCCCTTCCTTTTAGATAGTTCTATGATTTTATTCTTCATTATATTTTTACAGATGCGGCATATACTACCTCCCTTGGCTCCATTTATTCGTTTTTTTAGATCCTCTGTTATATCACAAAATACTATGGGTATCTCAAATTCATTTGCTATTCTCTTTGCCTGTTCCTTGGATAGGGACCAACTCCACTTATGAACAAAATGAACTGCTAAGACCACATTGAGACCTAAATCCTTTGCCAATGCAAGTGCTGTTGAACTATCCTTACCACCACTTAACATTGATATTATTTTTTTATTTAAGACCTTATGCTCTTGGAAGTTGTGTAGAATATCCCTTTTTAATTGTTTCAAATCATCTAACTGTCGCTTATTTCTTGTCCATTCTGTAAATATTACATTTTCTTCCATATATTTTCCCATTCTATTTTATGATTAAGTACATATGTTTTAAATCTATTTTCTAAGATATTTAAAAAAAAATTAGATTTTATTATTTTTTTATGTTAGTTCTATATTTTATTTTTATATAAGTAATTAGAATTAAAAAAAATAATATAAATAAAAAATATAAATAATAATTAAAATAAAATTTATTTTTTAAATAAAAATAAAAAAAATTCTTATAAATATATTTTTATAATTATTTTTTAATTATTAATATATATCTACAATACTTAATTAACATATCAAAATTTAAAATTATTAATAGTATCAACATATATACTAAAAATTTTGCTTCAATAAAAATAATAAAAAATAATATATGAAATAAAAAATAATATGAGGTAAGATTATGGAAGTAATTGAAATTGTAATTAATAACGAAGATGAATTATATGAACATATGAAAGATATAGAAGAAGGAGATTATTTTGAGGCATACTTTGGAAGATGCCATGTTGAGGGAGTTGTTATATGTAGAGATGATACATTCTTTAGATTGGATACTGAAAAGGAGATATTAGGACTTATAGAATTTGAATTAAGTGATGTATTCAATCAATTAATTGAGGTAGTTTATATTAAACAGAATAGTGATGGTGTAAGAAAGGTTTTAAAATTAATTGAATAAAAAAATAATTATTAATCTTAAAGAGGATAATATATATGTTTATGGGTGCCACAACAAAAAATGGTTTGGATATTGCAAAGAAATCCAGAGAAATTGTAAAGGATAAAATAAAAAACATATTGGGAAAGGATATAATAAAATACTCCAATGAGGAAATTGGTATAATTGAAAGGGTAGTTCATGCCACTGCCGATGAAGAGTATGCCAAACTTATAAAATTTAATAACAATCCAATAAAAAATGGTATTGAGGGCATAAGAAATAATTGTTCCATTGTGGTGGATATTGGAATGGTTGAAGCAGGAATTCGGTATAATAAGGTATATAATTTTATAAATGATAAAGAAACCTTTAAAATTGCAGAGAAGGAACAGATTACAAGGGCAGCAGCAGCCATGAGGGTTGCAAAATCCCATATCAATGAAGGCATTGTTGTAATAGGCAATGCTCCCACAGCACTATATGAGGTAATAAGATTAACCATGGAAGAAAATATTAAACCAAAACTTATTGTGGGAGTACCAGTGGGCTATGTTAAGGCCAGTGAGTCCAAAGAACTTTTATGCAAAACAAAAATACCCTCAATAACCACAACAGGACCAAAGGGGGGTACTCCAGTTGCAGTGGCAATTATAAATGGTATTATAGCCCTTAGTAAAAATGAAAGGGTGTGATTTAAAAAATCAAAATAAAGCCATTTATATTATAAATATAACAATTTGACCCTAAAAATCATTTAAATAAATTATAAAAAAATAAAAAATAAAAATAATTCAAAAAATTAATAGATAAAAATAATGATTAAATACAATGAAAAATTTTAAAACATCAAAAATATAATACATCAAAAAAACTCCCATATTATTATCCTTAATGTTCTGAGCACTGGGAGGGCAGGTAAAATTTCTTTACAATACATATATTATGAAAATTATACTCAATAAGATAGGGACTTAAAGTGTCTCTCTTTATTATTTCATCCTTTTTTCTTATTAAATAAGGGGTTATGATCAAGGTTATGTGTTTGATTAGGTAATAAAAATAATATGTGATAAAATACCAATAGAGATAAATACTTTAAATCCCTACCTTAGATTATTATGAACGTTTAAATATATCTTATCAAAGGATTTCGCCTTATTTTCTCAGTACTTAGGGGCATACGTGGAGAATAATGGGAGATCTTTAATTGCCATATTTATTTTTTTTAAGTATTTTTAAAATTTTATTATTTTTTTATTTATCTTAATTATTCTTTATTTCATTGTTTTTTTATCTATTTTATTTTATTACATTTTTAATAATTTTATTATTTAATTATTTTAAACTATTTTCACTGATTCATTTGAAATTAAGGTTTTTATTTAGTATACTTGTTGTTTAGAGTTAGATCTATAAATAAAAAATTTGCTAAAATTAATTAAAAAACCCTACTTCCCATCAAAAATAATATAAATAATAACCTATATAAATATTATGAACCCAGACCTACTTTACATAAATACTGGAAAAAACATATTATCTATTCTCAAGGAAAAAGGATTTTACTAAAAGGTTAAAAGAAGGAACTATCATAGGTGATAAGGGATACATTGAGCAGGGAGTTTTCTCTAAAAAATGAAGAAGTAGGATGTTACATTCATTGCAGTGAAAAGAGAGAACATTATTGAGGGATATAAGGAACAGGAGTACTACAGGTTCCTCTCTAAATTGAAAAAGAAAATTAACATTTTTCTCAGTTGTAGATAATTTCAGATTGATATATATACGGGTTGTAAGTAGAAGGGGTCTATTTGTTAAGATCATTCTTAGTTTGATAATCTTTTAATTTCTATCGTTAAGCAATTATGGAACTAGAGTTTTTTATTATTATTTATTACCTCATAATCATCATATTTATTTTCATATTCCCAATACAGTGCATCCAAGAGTACAGCAACAGGATATCCCATAGTTTCAGAATACTCTGAGGAGTATTTAATAATATTATAGGCTTCATCAGGAGTTTTTGGGCAATAATAGGGTACTTCAATAGTATCAAGTAATTTTTTAGTCCATTTTCCCATTGGAATCTGAGCAGGTATTTTTTCCTTTAAATCTCCCCTATGGCTTATTATCATAAGTATTGGTATTTGATAAACCTTACATAGGGAACCTATAGCATTTATAGAGTTTCCAAGCCCTGAATTTTGCATAAGTATGGCAGTTTTTTTACCTGCAAAATGGGCCCCAGCGCACAATCCAATGGCCTCCTCCTCCCTGGTGGCAGGTATATATATAAAATCTCCTCCTTTGGAGTTATTTTCCATCAAGAAAAGGATATTTTTTAAATTGGCACAGGGGACACTTGTAATAAAATTAATATTAGCATCTATAATACCCTTATATATTGATTCACTACACTTCATACTATCAATTTTTTATTTTTTTAATGTTAAGATATTTAATTAAATATATTAAATAAAATATAAAATTAATTTTCATTATAGATTTTTTAGAGGTTGTCAAGATAAAACATAAATAAAATTATTAATAATAACTATATAATATAATTTATGGGATCACCGCTAGATTATCTGATAAATAAAATCAAAAAATAGGAAAATCTTCAGGAGAAATAAAAAAGAATTAGGAAAAGTAATTGAAGCATTGTTATACTCCTTAGTACTTTCTCTTATAAGAGTTAGCAAAATTATATTTCCTTTCCAACAAAAAATAAGTTATGAGTCTGTGAGAACATACTATCACAAAATAAAAGAGGTTATTAAACCTCCTGAAAAAAGGGATAGAAGACCTATAGCCATTGATGAAAAAAACGGAGATTGGAACATCCAGGTCTTTGTCTGGAGTGCTATAGGTGTTGAAACTAAGGAATGCCTAACTATATAGGTTTCAAAGGGTAGAAGTAATTTTGAAACCTACGTATTTCTCAGAAGGGTTCTTAAATACTGTAAAAACAAATGGAATTTGTTGTTGATATGGGGCCTCCTATCTATGGGCTTTTAATGTTTTGATATTAAAATACAGACATGAAGCCTTTGGTAGTAGAAATGCAGTTAGGATTTTTCTCTAAGTTAAAGAAAGGGTAAAATTTTTGGAGGTTTTAACTTGACAGCCTCCATTTTTATGTTAAAATATATTATAAATTAATTTTTAATATTGTAATTATTAGCACATTTAATTTTAAATAATAAATATTAAACTATATATATGTCCCAAATATTTTTTATATATGGGCATTTATAAACAATAGCGTACTATTTAGAAAATATCCTAAAAGGGAGTGATTTTATGGTAAAAATATTGATTACCGATGGAATACATGAGGATGCAATTAAAATATTAAGTAAAGTGGGTAATGTGGAAATAGCAATGGACTTAACCCCTGAGGAGTTAAAAGAAAAAATAAAGGATGTTGATGTAATAGTTATTAGAAGTGGGACAAAATTAACAAGGGATGTTTTGAAAAATGCCAAGAAATTAAAGATTATAGCAAGAGCAGGAGTTGGTGTTGATAATGTTGATTTGCAGTATGCAACAGAGTTGGGTATTATTGTAGTTAATTCCCCAGATGCCTCTTCTATCTCTGTAGCAGAATTGACTATGGGCCTTATGTTATCTGCAGCAAGAAATATTCCTCAGGCCACAGCCTCGTTAAAAAGGGGAGTATGGGATAGAAAATCCTTTAAAGGTTTGGAACTTTATGGTAAAACCCTTGGTGTTATTGGCTTAGGTAGAATTGGCCAGCAGGTGGTAGAGAGGGCAAAATCCTTTGGAATGAATATTGTAGGTTATGATCCCTATATTCCTGAGGATGTTGCAAATAGTTTAGGTGTTAAATTAATGGATATTAACGAACTATGTAAAATTAGTGATTTTATTACGCTACATGTTCCCTTAACTCCAAAGACCAAATATATAATTGGTAAGGATCAGATCTCCCTAATGAAAAAAAACGCAACTATTGTAAATTGTGCAAGAGGGGGACTAATAGATGAAAAGGCCCTTTATGAGGCATTGAAAAATAAAAAAATAAGATCTGCTGCACTTGATGTTTTTGAAGAGGAACCTCCAAAGGATAACCCACTACTAACCCTTGATAATGTAATTGGAACTCCACATCAGGGAGCCTCTACAGCAGAGGCCCAAAAGAGTGCAGGTACAATAGTTGCCGAACAAGTTGTAAAGATACTTAGGGGAGAATCTGCTGAGAATGTTGTAAATCTTCCTATGGTGCCCTCTGAAAAAATGGGTAAAATAAAACCCTACATGATACTTGCAGAGAAAATGGGTCTTATGACAATACAATTACTTGATAAGTCCATAGAAAAGATAGAATTAATATACGCCGGCGAGATAGCCAAGGAGGACACAGAGTTAATAAAGAGATCCTTTTTAATGGGAATGCTATCTCCAATACTACTTGCAGGGGTTAATCTAATAAATGCCCCTACTGTGGCAAAAAATAGAAATATAAGAATAGTAGAGGGAACTATATCAGAGAGCGAGTATGGCAATGCCCTAAAGGTAATAGCAAAGGGGAAATCAGAAAAGGTATCTATTATAGGCTCCATTGTTGAGGGTAGGCCAGTAATTAGAGAGATAAATAAATACAGTGTAGATATTAGACCAGAGGGTATAATATGTATAATCAAACACATAGATAGGCCAGGTATGGTAGGTAAAGTTGGGTTGCTCCTTGGAGAATATGGAATAAACATTGCAGGTATGCAAGTTGGAAGAATGGAGCCAGGGGGGGAAAGTATAATGGTCCTCAATGTGGATCATGTAATACCTGAGGACGTATTATATAAATTAAAAAAACTTGATAATATTAAGGATGCCAAGGTTATTAATTTATAGGTATTTTTATTTTTTTTAGGGTCTAAAAAATTAAATTGTAATAAATAAAAAATCTATTAGGAATAAGAGATCAATAATTGGAAGGTTTAAATTAATTCTCAATAAGGATCTAAAAAAATAATAATTATTATAAAAATTAAAATAAAAAAATAACTAAAATAAAATAATAAAAAAATTATTTTAAAAAATAAATAATTATTAATAAATAATTAAAAATATAAAATAAAAATAAATAATCTTGAAATTGTTAAATAAAATAACAAAGTAATAAAAAAATCAAAAAAAATCTAAGATTTTAAAATCTTAAAGAGAAGTAAAAACATAAAAAGTAAAAATCCCTTCATTATCTCCTTAATACTCCTAAGCACTAAGGAAAGGGTACTTCTTGATAGTAATATCATTATAAACCTTAGTTTAAGGATGCAGGAGTATATTTGCAGTAAAATTTATTTACTAATATTTTATCTTTTATTATATTATTTGTGTTATAAATTATATGTTCAAAATATTGGATAATTACAATTAAAAAAAATAAAAAAATAATAAGAATGATCGAAATTTATTTTTCAAAGGATTTTTAAAAGTAAGACTCCCAAATTACAGTAGGGGCATGCCATTATGTTAAAGTAATGTTAGGACTCTATCTTTGAGCATAAAAAGTTTAAAAAATTAATTTTAAAAGATTAATAAAAGTTTATAATATTTTTTTTAAAGTTCTTAGGAAATAAGTTAATATTAAGTACTAATTATATACTCTACCATAAACCTATTTATAAAGAAAAATAAAATAACAATAGAAATAATATTAAAAATAAATAAAATAATACTACTTTTATAAAAAAAATTTAAATTTGGTGGTATTATCAACGAAGTTATAGCGGGGGTTATTATTGCATTTTTGTATGGTGTTGGCACATTCTTTGCAAAGATAGTTTCTGAAAGGGACCCCTTCATACAATGGATAATTGTAAATATTGTGGGAATAATTTTATGCATAGTTATAATATTTAAAGAACCCCAGAGGTTGTGGCATCTACATGGGAAAATATTATTGTATGGAATAATTTCTGCTATTATGGTGGTAGTAGGGAGTTTGCTTCTATACTATATGCTAAATAAGGGAAAAGCCAGTATTGTTGTGCCACTATCTTCAATAGGGCCTGCCATTACAACGATATTGGCAGTTATATTTCTAAAAGAGCATCTATCTATAAATCAGATGATTGGAATAGTTTTAATTATTGGGGGAATTGTACTATTGTCCATAAACAATCAATAAAAGGTTATAAAAAAATAATATAGGATGTTATTAGAGTATTTACAATTTTAATAACTTTCTAGCCCCCTGGGCTCCAATCTGCATCTTTAAGGTATCCAATATTTGATAGGCATCTTCCATACTTTCAGCACTATCAATTGCTCTTTTGAAAATCTCTCTTTTTTTAGGCTCCACTAAACTTATTAAATAATTTATTGTTAGGATTAATTCCAAGTCCTTAGATTCCTTTTGAATCTGATTTTGAAGGTCATTAACAAGACTTTTTATATCTTCAGATGCCATAGGGTATCACCAATTATTTTAAATTTATATATTAATAAAAATTCAAAAGTTATTAATTTTTTAAATACTTTTAATGTAGTATGTGTATTTAATATTTTTTATGTTTTTGTTATTTTTTATCTTAGATTAGTATTTTAAAATCTTTATTTTCTGTTTTATTTTTTAAATGATTATTATTTTTATTTTTTTTATGAGATAACGATTCTTTTGAAATTGAGTTGGGTAATTATATTTTATGATTATAAAATAATTACATATTAAATTAATATATTTTTATAATAGATATAATAATTTTTTAATATATATTTTAAAAATATGTTATAAATATAATAATAAAAAGAAGTTATTAATTTATATTTATTTAATTTAATACAATATATCCTTTTTTAAATATTTTTGTATGTATTTAAAGAGAATTGGATTTTTACTCTTTTATTTTTTTTATTTTTTTAAATATCTATTTTTAAATATTTTAATTTTTTTAAATTATTTTTATTTTAATAATTCTTATAATGTTTGTATTGTCAATATTTCCCTTATTATGTAATGGTAATTAATAATAATCGAAGTATATAAATAAGTAATATACAAAAAATTAATATATATAATTGAAAAGATTTCCAAATATCTATAAAATATAAAGAAGTGATACTATGAAAAAGACATATTTTATATTATTTCTAATGGCTCTATTTGTAGGTGCTGCCTCTGTGTATGGGGGCACTATATACGTTCCTGATAACTATTCAACAATTCAAGGGGCTATAGATGCTGCTAAGGATGGAGATGTAATAATTGTTAGGAATGAAACTTATTATGAAAATTTAGTTATAAATAAGAGTATAACTTTGAGATCTGAGAATGGGCCAGGAAATTGTATTATTGATGGGAATAATTCTGGGAATGTGATAGAGATCAATGCAGATGGAGTTATTATTGAAGGATTTAGGATTAGGAATTCTGGTAGGAGTTGGCCATACGCAGGTATTAAAGTGAACTCTGATAGTAATAATATTACCAATAATAATATATCGAACAACGAGTGTGGTATCTATGTATATAATTCAAGCAATAACGGTATTATTGATAATAATATATTGAATAACAGTTTAAGTGTCAAATTACGTAGTTCCTGTAATAACAGTATTATTGGTAATAATATATCTAACAATAAGTATGATGGTATCTATGTATATAATTCAATCAATAACTGTATTGTTGATAACAGTATAACATCGAACAACAAGCATGGTATTTACGTATATAATTCAAGCAATAACAGTATTGTTGATAACAGTATAACATCGAACAACGAGTATGGTATCTCGTTAAGTAGTTCCAGTAATAATGGTATTATTGATAATAATATATCTAACAACAGGTATGATGGTATTTATGTATATAATTCAAGCAATAACAGTATTGTTGATAATAATATA
>JAHEQB010000032.1 GCA_019561555.1 Methanothermococcus sp. SCGC AD-155-C09 | reverse complement strand
AAAATACACAAAAGAAATAAAAGAATAAGAGAATTAATAAAACCAGTTATAGATGAACACTATCCCTCTAAGGCCAATAGGGAGACAATATCCCTGCATAACCTTATGACTTTTAATTCTTGCATCTGCACTTCAAGGAGTTATAAAGCATTCTTATACCCACTTTATTGAAGGAAAACTGTTTCCTAAGATTAGATATAATAAATTACCTTACATAAGTACTGGAAAAAAAACATATTAACTATTCTCAAGGAAAAAAGGATTTTACTAAAAGGTTAAAAGAAGGAACTGTCATAGGAGATAAGGGATACATTGAGCAGGGAGTCCTCTAAAAAAATGAAGAAATAGGATGTTACATTCATTACAGTGAAAAGAGAGAACATTATTGAGGGTTATAAGGAACAGGAGTACTACAGGTTTCTTTCTAAACTGAGAAAGAAAATTAACATTTTTCTCAGATGTAGATAATTTCAGATTGATATATATACAGGCCGTAAGTAGAAGGGGTCTATTTGTTAAGATTATTCTTAGTTTGATAATCTTTTAATTTCTATCCTTAATAGGTGATGGGAACTAAGGTATAATAAACTTAATATAAAAATTAATTTTTTTATTTAATATTTATTATAATTTAATACAATTAGAATGTTTTATGATATTTAATATTATATATTTTTAAAATATTATTATTCCAATATAATACTATTATAGATATTCTTTTATTTCTTTTATTTTATAAAATCCATAATTTACAATTTTATATTTCATTAATTTTATAAATAAATATTCTTAGGTGTAATAATGAAAAAACATGGACATAAAAAAAGAAAATTTGAAAACTACGCCTATATTCTAGATTTTCTCGAATATGGCCATACTGATGACAACATACCCCTACATCAAAGAAAGGCAATTGCACAGGCCTTTGGAGAGGAACAGTTTGTGTTAATGGAGATGGCCCTAAAGGACAATAAAACAGTTGAATTAGCCGAGAGGGTATATATTGGAAAGGGCAAGAGAGATAAGATAGATCACATAATAAAAATGTTGAAGTATGATGAATTAACCCCTACTGCAAAGACAGAGTTGTTTTATGTTATAAAGGAGGCCATTATGAAAAATGAAAAGAGGTTTATTAACTTTATAAACAAGTGTGAGCCAATAACTACAAGACTACATTCCCTTCAACTATTGCCTGGAATAGGTAAGGCCGTTATGTGGAAAATAATAGAGGAAAGGGAGTTAAAGCCCTTTGAAAGTTTTGAGGATATTGAAAAGAGAATACATAGGGATCTCTTGAATTCCATTGCAAAAAGAATAGAGGAGGAATTAAAGGAACCTCAGAAGTATTATTTATTTGTTAAATGGAAGGCCCATCAAGAGCAATAAAAGTAGAAAAATTATTAAACATCAATCTCTGAAAATACATCATCCAAGGAATCAACAAGGGCATCAATATGCTTTTTTTCTACTATAAGTGGAGGGAGGAACCTTAATACAGTATTTGATGTACAATTTATTAAATATCCCTTTTCAAGCATTTTTTTAACAATTTCTCCCCCATTAAAGGAAAGTTCCATTCCTATCATTAAACCCATGCCCCTTACATCCCTTATAAAGGAATACTTCCTTTGGAGGCTTTTTAATTTTTTAATGAAATACTCTCCCATTTCCTGGGTATTTTTCAGGAGATCTTCGATTATACTTAGAGTAACATAAGCACTTACTGTGGCAATATGGTTCCCTCCAAATGTGGAGCCATGACTTCCAGGCCCAAAGGCATTGGCAACCTCCTCCTTTGCTAAGGTGGCCCCTATTGGAAAGCCCCCTCCAAGGGCCTTTGCAAGGGTAAGTATATCTGGTTTAATGTTGTAGTGCTCATAGGCAAACATTTTTCCAGTTCTTCCCATGCCACACTGTACCTCATCAAATATGAGGAGTAGGTTCCTATCATCACATAACTCCCTAACTCCCCTTAGATAATTCCTATCTGCAATATTTATACCCCCCTCTCCCTGGATAGGTTCAATCATTATTGCCGTGGTTTTAGGGGAGATACTTTCCATTAATTTATTTAGATCATTAAAGGACACATACTTAAACCCACTTGGAAGGGGTTCAAATCCCCTTTGATAATCTACCTTTGGAGTGGCAGTTATTGTTGTAAGGGTTCTTCCATGGAATCCATTTTCCATGGTAATTATTTCCCCCTGGCCTATGTTATTATCTTTACCATATTTCCTTGCAAGTTTTATTGCGGTCTCATTGGCCTCGGCTCCACTATTTGAGAAAAAAACCTTATCTAAACCTGATAATTTGGTGAGTTTATTTGCCAATTTTATCTGGGGGATTATATAGTATAGGTTTGAGGTATGTATTAGAAAGTTTTCCATCTGTTCCTTTATAACCTCTATTAACTTTGGATTGCAATGGCCTATATTATTTACCCCAATTCCTGAGAGAAAATCTAAATATTTTTTTCCATTGATATCCTCTATATAGACACCCTGGCCCCTTATGGGAACAATGGGAAGTCTACTATATGTATTCATAATATACCTTTTATCCTCCTCCATAATGGTTTTTTCGCCTATATTTTGATATATTTCCTTTAAGATGTTTTCCACAGTATCACCTGAATAATTAAAGAATAATATGAAAATAAAAATAATATGGGATAATATATTAATAAAAATAATTTAAGTCCCTACCTTAGATTATTATGAAATTTCCATAATGTCATCCTTAAGGGGAATTACCTTTCTCCCGGTGCTTAGGAGTATTGAGGTTCTACTTTTTATGTTTTTATTCCCTTTTTAAGTACCGAGTGTGTCTAACATGCCATCTCATATATAAATCCTTGTTAAAATCCTTAGTGCATATATAAGGTTCCATTAAAAAACAAGGATTCTATCCCAAAGGGTTCTTATACCTCCGAAGAACCCCTCACAAATTCCTCTTTTTTTATATTCATTTTTATCGAAGATCTTTCTAATTCCCCTCCCATCCCCTTGCTCTGTTTTTTCTAGGTTTAACCTGAATAAATATCCTTTAATACAATAGTGTTTAAAACTTTTTTACTATCGTAACCTCTGTCAGCGTAGAAGTATCCCTTTCCTTTTGGCAGTTTTTTAAACTTTAGTCTCAGAAGCATTATGGAGAGAGCAATCAGAAAGGGGTTCTAAGTTCTTTATTATATCTAGATATTACATGTATTTCAATCCCTTCTTTTTTTTCTATTCGTAATGATTGTAGAATCTATAAAACTTTTAGAATATGTCATTTATGGAGTTTTTTCAGAACCCTATTAATTATTTTTTCCATATAAGGAGATAGTTTTTTCTCCCAGAAGTGTAGGACAGAGTGATAATTCTCACTCCGAGAATTTATTTACTCTTATCTCTGGAGATCTCAGGGATAATTTTTCCAATTCTTTTATAATCAATGCCTTTATTAATACCTTTATATCGTGAACCTTCTTTTATTATGCTTATGGATTCAAAAGGTACATTAATCCAGTCGAATACCTCTAAAATTAATTTTATGTCGTAATTTCTAGTATCCCATCTCTTTAACATACTATTATTATTAGCAATATTTTAAATATATATTTTACTATTAATAAGTATTGAAGTTATATGTTAGACACTCTCTTAAATTCTTTTATTTTTTATTTTGTTTAAAATTACAATATATTTAAAGTTTATTAAAAATATTTTTTATTTTTTTAGGAATATTTTCAAAATATATAAATATTAGTTACATAAATATGAAATAATTAGGAATTAATATGATAATGTATAAAAGGAATTATATAAAACAATAAAATTATTTAATCAAAAATTAAAAAGGAGGTACCATAGCATATAAAATAAAATATTACTATAAAAATGGCGTTATTGTAAAATTTGAAAATAATGCAATATAATATTAGGTGAAGATATGGCAGAAATCTTAAAAAATAAACCCTATAAAAGAAATATATCAGATATTGATTTAAAGGATATTCTAAAAAAATTATATTATGGATGCATTTATTTTATATATGATTATAATGATAATATTAAAGATGTTCATATATTTATTATTAAGGATGGGGATATTATTAGTAATATCTATACTGATGGTGAATTATGGGGGGTTTATGGAGATACTGAAGTGGCCTATGACACATTACAAGATGATAATAAAAAAACACTGATCTATATTATAAAAAATGAGAAAATTATTGGCCAATTGTGTATAAGCAAAGATTCCATAAAGGTAAGTGGCGATACCAAGAAAACCTATGATATTTTAAACAAGAATAAAGGTATTATATTAGATTATTGTTCTGAAGTTGACAGTAATGATTCCCAAAAGAAAATCAAACATGTAATTAGACTTACAAAAGATAAAATAAGGGAATTTAAAAAATATTTGGAGGAGGATAGATATTATCTTGTAAATATTCATCAGTCTGTTTTAAAAATAAGTAGAAATGGATATGTAGTATATAAGGGAAAAACTCCAGTAATGGCCGCTTACGAAGATAATTACGGTGTTTTATTTGGAAAAATATCCTGCAATAAAATAAAAAAACTATTAAAGGGTAATATTTCCACTGTAGAAATATACGAATATAGTGATGATTTTGTAAATTTGTTATTGGATAGGTATCCAGAAATGAGAGTTGATGTAAATAATATAAGTAAAATAGTGGAGGAGACTATAAAAGATACTGTAGGAGCAAATACTACGGTGAATATGCCACAGAGGAATTAAATATTTCCAATAATAAGGATTTATCTCAAAGTGGGAAATCTCCTATGCCCTCAAGGGAGGAATTGTTAAAAAAACTTGGGTTAAAGGATCCTGATGAGGAATGGGTAGAAAAGGTAATAGAAAATGCAACTAAGCCAAGTTTTGAAGAGATACTTCATCTAAAAAAAGAAATTGAACAGGAAATTACTAAAAAACTTAAAAATATTAAAGGTATTAAAAATGTTGAATTAAGTTTGGAATTAAGTTGGAATAAGGGCCTATACCATATAGAGGGGGAGATAAAAATAAGTAGAAAAAAACTATTAGGGATTATATCTGAGAACATAGATATTTCAACAGTAAAGTATGAAATTGATAAAGTACTAAAAAAACGTATTGTTAAATACACCTCAGGGATTTTTGTTAGTATGGATTAATATTAAAATTAATTGAGATACCTACTACAATAGGAGATATCATGTCACTAAATATAAATCCAACAAAAATAGTATGTGTGGGTTTAAATTATATAGATCATGCAAGGGAACTTAATATGGAGATTCCAGAGGAGCCAATCCTCTTTTTAAAACCTACCTCCTCCATTATATATAACAAAGAAAATATAATTATTCCCAAGCAATCAAAAAGAGTAGATTATGAGGTAGAATTAGCCATAGTGATAGGTAAAAAATGTAAGAATGTAAAAAAAGAGGATGCAAAGGATTATATCAAAGGATATACAATATTAAATGATATTACTGCCAGGGATCTACAAAAAAAGGATGGCCAATGGACCAGGGCCAAATCATTTGATACCTTCTGCCCAATAGGTCCAAAAATAGTTAAAGATATTAATACAGAGAATTTAGATATCCAATTGAAGGTAAATAATAAAATAAAACAAAAATCCCGCACAAAAAATATGATATTTACAGTGGAGGAATTAGTGGAATTTATATCCAGTGTTATGACCATTTATCCTGATGATATTATTTCTACGGGAACCCCTCCAGGAGTTGGAAAATTGAATAAAGGAGATATTGTAGAATGTGAAATTGAAGGAATAGGTATTTTAAAAAATTTTGTTGTTTGATTAGTAAATAAATTTTATTTAAATTTTAATTTTTTTATTAAAATTTTATAATTTTTAAATTATTTTTATTTATAAAATATTTTTTTATTTTATTTTTTATTACTATTTAACATAATTACTAAATATTATTTTAGATCCTTATTTATTTTATATTGTTCTAATTATAAAAAAATTAAAATTTGAAAAAATATACTATTTAAAAATAAATTTAAATAATATTTTAACGAATAAAAATATAAAATAAAAATTATAGTAAATAAACAATAATAAATTAAAATATAAAAAATTTTAAAAATATTTCAATTGGGGGTAAAATATGCTTGATAGTATTTTTAATCCAAAATCTATTGGAGTAATTGGTGCATCCAATACTAAGGGAAAGGTAGGTTATTCCATAATGAAAAACCTACTGGCCTTTATAGAGCATAATCCAAATAATAAACTATATCCAATAAATCCAAAATACAATGAGATATTAGGTTTAAAATGTTATAAATCCATATTGGATGTTCCAGAGGAAAGTATAGACTTGGCCATTATAACCATACCTGCAAAATACGTGCCTAAGGCATTGGAGGAGTGTGGGAGGAAAAATGTAAAGGGAGCCATTATAATCTCTGCAGGGTTCTCAGAGGTGGGCAATCATAACCTTGAGGAGGAAATAAAATCCATAGGGGAAAAATACAACATAAAAATAATAGGTCCAAATTGTCTTGGAATTATAAATATGTATAACAGATTAAATGCCTCCTTCAGTAAAGAATACTTTGCAGAGGGTAATATTACATTTATATCCCAAAGTGGAGCCCTATTAACTGCCATATTGGATATTGCCCCCCTTTTAAATCTTGGGTTTTCTAAGATCATAAGTTTGGGAAATAAGGTGGATATTCAAGAGAGCGATTTAATGGATTACTTAATAAATGATGATACCACTAAGGTGGTAGTATTTTATATTGAGGGTTTAAAGGATAAAAAATTTATAGACTCTGCAAAAAGATTAGCCAAAGTTAAACCAATAATTGTCCTAAAGGGTGGGAGATCTGAAGAGGGGGCCAAAGCCATTTCATCCCATACTGGAAGTTTGGCTGGAGATGCCCAGATATACAATGCAGCCTTTAAAAAGGGAAAGATCCTTGTGGTAGATACCTTTGAGGAGTTAGTTAATCTAATGCATGTATTCTCTACTCAACCTATTATGAGGGGTAATAAAATAGCAATTATAACAAATGCAGGGGGCTTTGGGGTAATGGCTGCAGATAGTTGCAAAAAATACAACCTAACCCTTGGAGATTTCCAACCCTCCACAAGGGAAAAATTAAAAAAATACCTTCCACAAACCTCCTCCATATCCAATCCCTTGGATTTAATAGGGGATGCAGATACCTCCAGGTATAGGCATGCCTTGGAGATTATTAAAGAAGATAAAAATATTGATGGAATAATTGTAATACTAACTCCTCAGGAGATGACAAAACCCTTAGAGGTTGCAGAGACCATAGTTAATATAAAAAAAGACATGGAAAATAAGGAAATATCCAAGGCAATAGTGGCATCATTTGTTGGAGGGAAATCTATAAAGGGAGCAAAAAGTTATTTAAGAAAGAATGGAATACCTGCCTATATATCTCCTGAAAGTGGGGTTGAAGTACTATCCCGTTCCTATAGGTATAATATTATGAAGATACAGGAGGATAACTGTGAATACCTATGGAATATAAAATCCCAATTAATGGAGATTAAGGAAAAAAACTTGGATACTATAAAGGATCTCCTCAATAATCCCAATGAATACAATTCAAAGGAGTTTTTAAAAATACATGGCATAAATGTTCCAGAGAAATATTTGGTAAAAACTCCTGAAGAGGCCAAACACTATGCCAATATCTTAGGGAAGGTTGTGATGAAAATCTCCTCTAAACATATAGTTCATAAATCTGATGCTGGCTGTGTTATTGTAAAGCCCGACAATATTGAGGAGGCATTCCATAAAATCATAAGTAATGGGGAGGACTACTTAAAAAGGAACAACATTGAGGGTAATATTGATGGGGTGCTAATTGAGGAATATATTAAAGGATTGGAACTTATTGTGGGGGGAAAGAGGGATGAGGTATTTGGTCCAGTAATTATGGTGGGATTGGGAGGAGTGTTTGTGGAGGTATTGAAGGATGTCTCCTTTGCCATACATCCAATTACCAAGGAATATGCCCTTGATACTTTAAAGGAATTAAAATCCTATAGGATATTGGAGGGAATAAGAGGGCGTCCCAAGAGGGATATTAATTATATATTGGATGTTATGATTAAACTTGGGTTGATTATGGAGATGTACCCTGAAATAAAGGAGATAGATATAAATCCACTTTTTGTAAGGGAAGAGGGCAAAGGGGGATGTGTAGGAGATGCATTAATAATTACAAATAATAAAAAATAATTAACAGATTAAAAATATATTTTATTAATCTTTAAGTTAATTTTTTATATTTTAGGGGAGAGTAGAATCCTTTATTTTGCTATAATAGGGTGCAATGTCTTCTATGATATTGAGGGTTTTCTCCACAAATTATTTAAAAAATAAATAAAAATTATAGTCAGAACATAAATTTAAAAAAAATTAAGAATAAAAATAAAAAATAATAAAAAAATAAAAAAATTAAATTAAAATAATCTAATAATTTAAATTCCTAAAAAGAGAGTAAATATTTAAAAAAGTAAAGAAAAGTAAATACTTAAAATACAAAAATTTCCTATTCCTACCCTCTCCTCTACATCCCTAAGTACTGGAAGTGTAAAGATAAGAAATTAATTATAAATACTATTCTACAATACTTAGAAGTATTAGGAGAAATACGCATAATGGAAAATTTATATTTTTTATTATTATTTTATTTTTATAATTTTTATATGATATGAATATATAATATTTTTTTATAATTTATTATTAATATATATCTTATCTGAACTCGTCCTATTATTTTATAATGATATTTAAATATATATTTTTAATTTAAAACATATAAAGAGAGGGAGTAAATTGGAATTAAGATTAGATTCAGGAAATATATTAAATAAAAAGATCCATGAAGTTGGAATTATTGCCTTAGGTTCCTTTTTAGAGAACCATGGCACTGCACTGCCAATAGATACTGATGCTAAAATTGCCTCCTATCTCTCCCTAAGGGTGTCCATACTAACAGGTGCCAAATTCTTAGGGGTAGTTCTTCCCTCAATGGAGTATTCCTATGTAAGGCATGGAATACACAATAAACCTGAGGATGTTGTGGATTATTTAAGGTTTATACTCTCTTGGAGTAAAAAATTAGGTATTAAGAAGGTATTAATAATAAACTGCCATGGGGGTAATGTGCCTATATCTAAATATTTAAGTGATTTAGAAAGGGAGTATGACTTAAAAATAATTTTAAAAAATATCACCTTTATACATGCAGGAACTGAGGAATTATCCCTTGGAAGTGTTATAGGCATTGCAAAGGAAGAAAAATTAAAATATCATGATTTTAAAAAATACCCTGAAATAGGTATGGTGGGATTAAAGGAGGCAAGGAAAAAAAATAAATTAATTGACAGGGATGCCAAAATTGTTGAGAGGCATGGGGTTAAAATAGATAAAAAACTTGGAGAGAGAATATTAAAAAGAGCCATTGATGAATGTATAGAATGTATTAATTCTTTAATTGATTCTTAAAAATTTATTTTAAAATATAAATATTATAAAAAAATAATAAAATAAAAATATAATTAAAATGAAATATAGAATAAGGTTTTAAATATCAAAGAGGAGTAAATAATAAAAAACAGAAATCCTATATTATCTCCGTTAGATACTTCTAAGCACTGAGAAAAAGAACAATTCTCCCTAAAGATAGTATTATAAAACATATATTAATTCAAGTTGGAGGGACTTGAAAATATATCTCCATACTATTATTTAATCATTATATTAATATATCTAAATAATAGTAATAATTTAATACATTTAATAGTATTTATATAATATTAATTTTTATTAAATTTATTATTTTTAATGGTTATTGTTAATTAAATTTAGAAGTTATTAAAACTTAGGTGCCATTCTATGAAAATGGAATACTTCATTTTACTTACAGTGTTGTTGGTAGGATTTATAATCATGCCTATGGCCATACCAACAATTAAAACCACTCAACCCTACAGTGTATTTAATAAAAATGAAGAGGGTTGCTCCAGTTTTTTTAAATTAATGTATGATTCAAATGATAAAACAAGGCCTTTAATATATCCCTACAATAGAGAGGATTTAAGGGAAAATTCTGTTCTGTTTATAATATCTCCAGATGTTGAATTTACAGAGGAAGAGGTAGAGAATTTAAAAGATTATCTATCCTCTGGAAATATCCTTGTTATTGCAGATAATTTCAACAGTGGTAATAGTATTTTAAAGTATATGAACCTATCCTATAGGTTCTCTGAAAGGCCACTGTATGATGTAATAAAGCCTGTAGAATTTTATAGCAATGGATATATTATATTGGAAAATCCCTCCACAATAATGGGTAAGGGCAATGGCACTGTTATAATGTATTCCAGTGATTCCAGTAATATAGGCAATTATCCAAGACCAAGGGATGAATCTCGCTATCCTCTTATATTAGAAAAAAATTATGGTGGGGGTAAAATAATATTAATCTCCGATCCAACCCTATTTAAAAATAAACTCTTTAACTATAACAAAGAATTTTTAAAGGATTACTTTAATTATTCAGATAAGAATGCCATATACTTTGATGAATATCATCATTCCGATGTAAATCCTCAAAATATTGTTACAATAACTGTTGATAATAACAATATAACTTCTGAATTTATAAGTTATTTATTTACCACAATTTTAATAATTATGGTGGTATCAAAGGGTATAGGTGTGTTATTTAAAAATTTAATAAAAAAATTTGGAAATTTTAATATTAAAGATAATAATTCTAAACAGGATGTTAATTCACATATTGATATATTTATAGAGAATATTGGTAAAAAATATGGCCTAAACAAATCTATACTTTATAAGATTATAAATAAAATAATGTAAATCATATTGTGGATTTTTAAGATAAATTTATATTATTGTATTTATATTTGGGAATATAAAATATTAGTTTAAATATTATCTAATAATAAAAAATCTTAATTTTAAAAGAAAATAAAAAATAATATATAGAAATTAAATTAATAAAATAATTAAAAAATTAATTAATATTAAAAATAAAAAATAAAGAACAGTAAATTAAAACAATAATAGATAACTTAAGGCTTTAAATACTTATAAAGAATAAATACATAAAAAGTAGAAATCTTAGCATTACCCCTTTAGGTACTCCTAAGTACTAAGAAAAAAGTAATTCTTAATGATAATGCATTATAAATCTTAGTTTAAGGCAATGTAGAGATACATTCAAATAAAATAATGTATTTATATTAAAATTCTTCTTTACAAGAAAAGTTATTAACCTATATGTTAAAATAGAAAATTAAAGTATTTCTCTTTATTAATATTTTAATTCCCTATCTTATTTTCATTATTAATTATTTATTATTTATATTTAGATTATAAATTATCACTTGTTTGACTTGATATAAAATTAACAAATGGATGAAATCATGGTTTTTAAAACATTAATCAGTGAAATAAAGAAAGAGATCATTGGAATGGATGAAATTATCAAAGATCTATTTTTAAGTTTTATATGCGGAGGCCATATTCTACTTGAGGGTGTTCCGGGGCTTGCAAAGACCACCCTTGCTAAATCCTTTTCCCAATGTATGGGGTTGAAATTCTCAAGAATACAGGGTACTCCTGATTTAATACCCTCAGATATAACTGGTGGTGAGGTATACAATATACATTCAGGAAAATTTCAATATATCCCAGGTCCAATATTTTCCAACATTTTACTTGTAGATGAAATGAACAGGATGTCTCCAAAAACCCAATCTGCACTATTGGAGGCTATGGAGGAAAATAGTGTATCTGTTGGGGGAAAAACCTATCCCTTACCAAAACCCTTTATAGTTATTGCAACTCAAAACCCTATTGAATTTGAGGGAGTATATTCACTGCCCACTGCACAGTTGGATAGATTCATGATAAAATCAAATATCGGTTATTTAAGTGATGAGGAAGAATTAAAAGCATTGATTTTAAAATGCAATAGTAACGGTGAAGGCAATAAAATAAACACCATTTTGGATACCAATACCCTAAAGGAAGTTTTTAACAATGTAGATAATATTTATGTTTCCAGAGCCATATTAAAATATATTAGAGATATTGTAGTACATACTAGGAAGGATAGTAGAATTGCATTGGGAGCCAGTACAAGGGCTGCAGTGCAACTACTAAAGGTAGCAAAAGCCAATGCCTATCTCCAGGATAGGACCTATGTAATTCCCGATGATGTTAAAAACAACGTATTTAAAGTTTTAAGTCATAGAATAATATTGGATTATGATGTAGAGGCCCCTGTAGAGGAGGTTCTAAGGGAGATACTTAATAGGGTAGAGGTACCAAAGGGAGATTTTAGATATGATTAATTAATGATAATATTTAACCATTCTTAAAGATAAAGGGGATTTAATGGATAGGGCAACAGCATACTTAACAATACTTTCCAGGTTTGGGGTAATTTCTTTTGCCTGTGGATATCTATTGAATAATTTATATATAACGTTCCTTGGAATTTTTATTTTTTTATATATTTATTATATAGAGAATATTGCCAATTTAAAAATAGATGTTGAATTGGAGGATATTACCCTAAAGGAGCGTAATTATTCAAAGATAATAGTTAATGTTCATAAAAAAGATAATATTCCCTCTTTAAATTTTTCCTCGCCCCATGGGATATTATCCTACAATTTATTAAAGAAGTTAAATAATGGAGATATTCTGCAGTACCTAATAAATACAATACCCCATAAAAAGGGAGAGTTTATATTAAATATAACAGGCAAAGTGTATGATTTAAGGGAATTAATTAGTATAGAATATAATAAATCATTTAAACTTTATGTTGAACCTTCAATTGAAGGATTGAAGTATAATATAGGTAAAGAAAGCCAGATGGCCCTATTGTCCAAGGGTATAATAGAACCAGAAATTGATGAGTTAAAACATTATGAGATAGGAGAGGATTTTAAAAGAATAGATTGGAAAAAATCCTTTACAGTGGGTAGGTTGATTGTTAGAAAACTTACCCATCTGGAGGATAGAGTTATCTACTGCCTACTGGATATTGGAAGTAGTATGAGGAAATCCACCAGAGAGGATAGGAATAAAATTAACTATGCCACAACACTACTTTTAAACATTATAAAGGGCAATAAGGGTAATGATTTAAATGTTATTATTTATGACGATTATAGAATTTTAAAGACCCATCTAATTAAAGGGGTTAATAGGAAGTATCTATCCAAAAACACACTTAAAGGGGGGGAGATTGTTAATGATCTCTTAAGTATTAAACCAATTATGTTGGAAAAATACATCCCCAATGTTGAAAATATTTATAGAAGTAATAGTACCTACAACAAAGAAGATACAGAGGACAGTTGTATATTGCATTCCTACCTCTCAAAAAAGGGCAGGGGAAGTTTTGGTATCTTTGAATGTGCAAAACTTTTAATAAAGATGAAGATTGGAACTGTAGTAATATTTACAGATTTGGAATCAAATATAATACCCCTTTTCAAAAGTATAAATATTTTAATTAGGAGAGGGTTTAAGGTAATAATATATGCCCTTTATACTCCCTCTTTTAATTTGGATAAAAAAGAATTATTTAATGAGGATTTATCAATAAAATTATATAAGCACTATGAAAATAGGACAAAAATTATAAGGGATCTGAAAAAAAGAGGGGTTATTGTTGTAGATGTGGCCCATAAGGATAATATTAATGACATTATAAATAAAATGAAAAATAGGTAAAATAGAAAGGATATTGTAGTCATGGACAAAACTATTTACAGTAAATAAAATCTAATTCTTATTAAAAACCCAAAAAATAATTATTATAAAAATAAAAAAAAGAATAATTATAGCATATTCAATAAAAAATAGAAAATTAAAAAAATAATAAAAATATAAAACAAATATAAAAAATTAAATATTTATAATAAAATAGTTATAGTCTTAAATAAAACCCTTATAGTAAAAAACAAATGCCTTAATTCTCATTAGAGATCCTAAAATAATAATTAAAAAATTACTAATATAAAAACAAAAAATTAATAAAAAATAAAGGATATAAAAAACAAAATAGAATAATTTAAGATTTTAAAATATCTAAGAGGGAAATAATAAAAAGTAGAAATTCTCCCATTATTCTCCTTATATTCCTAAGCACTGGAGAACGAGGTAATCTTTTGACAAGATGATATTATGAAAGTTTATAATTAGGCCAAAGTAGATGGACTTAAAGTATTTTATTTATATTAAAATAAAAAAATCTAATTCTTATTAAAAACCCAAAAAATAATTATTATAAAAATAAAGGATCTATAAAATTTATTTTTTAAAAAAATAAAGATTATTATAAAGAACAAAAAATAAATAGAAAAAATAAAAATTTAATACTAATAAAAATATAACGTAATATAGATAAAAAAATTAAAAATTTTAAATTAAAAAAATAAAGAATAATTAAAATTATTAATAAAAAATAAAAGTATTTAAGATCATAAGATTTTAATATACCTAAGAGAGATCACATAAAAAGTAAAATCTTAGTATTATTCCCTTAAGTGCTCCTAAGCACTTTGGAGAAAGGGTACTCCTCCCTAAGGATTTATTATGAAAGTTATACTTAATGAGTGGGACTTAAAATATTTCTCTTTATATATTCTATCTTTTTTTATCTTTTTTATTATATTATTTATATTTAGATTTAAGTTTAAGATATTATATGTTAGACTATAAATTATTACAGGATGTGTTATTATGTACAGATTAATACTACTCTTAGAGGGAATAATGTTTATTAATATTCCCTATAAAAATTATATATTAATAGGTATCCTATTATCCTATATATTGTCCCATTTTAAAAAATTTTGGGGTTTTATGGCTTATTTAATTACACTACTGTGGTTATCTAATCTAATAATAATTAAAAATATTTTTTCCTTAAATATGTTCTATGTAATAGTATATGCCCTATTTCCATCAATTCTCTATTTGGAGGCCCTATTTAAAAGAGATGTTATATGGGATATTAGAGTACTTGGAGTATTTTTAATCCCTTTGTTGGTATATATTTTACTTGCCATACTCAATATAGAAAAAAGTGATATAATATTAACCCTAACATATATACTCATTTTAATTTATGGAACCTACTTAAACTTTAAAGGGGATATTCCCAATATAAACAAAAATTTATTAATAAAAATTGCAATGGGGGTTTTAATTCCCTTAGGTATTATATATTTACTTTATATAAATTTTCCAGATATTTTGTCCTATCCAAGGTCTCAGATCTCGATATTATTAGGTTTTGTGGGATTGTTTATATTACTGTATAAAGTTAAAAATATCAACCATTAAGAATTTCCATGGCCTTTTGAAATACAATAACCATAAATACCCCAATACCTAAGTAAAGTATTATATTTAAATTATTTTGGATTCTTCTATTAAAGTAATGACCCATTAGTGAGTACAACAGTAGAAAACATATCAACAGTAAAATTAAAAAGAGTTTGACTTCATTAACAAAGATGGAGATAAATGCTATAAACAATGTTAAAACTATTAAAAATATTAATTTATGATTCATATTTCCACCGGGAATAGGGAATATAATTTATTTTATTTTAAAATATTCCTTATAATTTTTAATTTTATAGTTACTATTTTATTTTTTTCCACTATACTCTCTATTTTTAATGCCTCATTTAAAAATTCTGCAATAATTAATACTATGGCCCCACATATAGGACATGGGCATTTATTACATAATTCCTCTCTTTGAAGTTTTTTACATAGGGAATTATCCACTATTCTATAGGATATGATCACAATATCTTTATTGTGAATTTTTACCTCAATATTATTTCCCACTTGAAATAGAGTTAAAAAGTAATCTAAGTATTCTAATAATTCCTCTATATCGTTTTTTTCTTTCAAAGGGACGTTATATTCTCCCCTATATTTTTTTAACAACTTTATTAATCCCTTACCCAAGGGGGGTAATATAATACCCATTTCATCCCTATTATCAGAATTTACAAATAGCGTACTATCATCTATTAAACTAAAATTTATTTTAAAATCCCTATGTAGTGGCAAATATATACAACCATCCTTTAAATTTTCCTTTGGAGGTATAACTATTCCATCTGTTTCTATGTTTAATTCCTTTATTAATTTTTTAATTATGTCCATATAGTCATTGAGTACATTGGAAGTAATGTCATATTTTATATACCTTTCATAGGAGAATATTAACAAAATCCATCCTATAACTATCAATCCTATCCCTAAATTTATAAAATACACAGTATTGTTAAAGTATCCATTAATTAGAAGTATTACTCCAAAAATTGCTAACAAAATACCAGTTATTTTCTTTTGAAGGGACAGATTTGAAACTATTTCTACCTTTTTTTTCAGTGGATTTTTAGCAGTACTGTAATTACTATGGTTATTATTGCCCTCTGCCATGGAATTCCTCTCTACATAAGTTATATTCTAATAAAATATAGTTAGGTGCATAATACCCCTATATTCAAAGTAGGAAAGTAGAATCCTGTATCTTACTATAAAAATGATGACAGTGCCCCTCTCTGTAATTTAGAGTCTTTCTCCTAAAATTTTAAAAAATAATTTTTATATTACTCCTATATTTTTATTTTTTATAATAATTTTTTATATTTTTATTTTAGTCATGCATATGATATTTATACTTATAATCTTAATATAATTAATATGATAAAAAGATAAAACATTAATAAAAAGAATTTTACTGTAAATATATATTTATCTTCCTTAGACAAGGTTCATAATGCTAGTACTATTAAGAAGTACACTTTTCCTATTGCTTAGAGAACATAGGGGAAAATGGTAGTATTTCTACCTTTTATGTTTTTACTTCTTTTTAGGTACTTTTAAATTTTGAATTATCTATTTTTATCTTAGTTATTTTTTATTTTTAATTTTATATTATTTTTTTAATTATTTTTTGAAAAGGTTTTTTATTTATTATAAATAGTTTTGTTCATAAATTTTTATAAATTATTTTATGCTATTTAATAAATCTTATAATCTTTTTACATACTTCTTAGGTTAATTGGCCTCATTTTTAACATCTATTGAGTCTGCTACTTTTTAATACTCATCTCTCTATGGGGTGCCATATAAATAAGTCTTTTAAGTGCTCTTTTCTTTTTTGAGGTTTCTATCTCCCTATTCCTTCTTCTTAGATGTTTTATTATTTTATAAATTCCTTTTTAAACTCCTTTATTTTTCTATTTATTTTTTATTCTTTATTCATTTTTATTCTTTATAATATTTTTTTAAGAAATAATTTGTATTATACCTATATTTAATTTTTTTAAATTCTTATTATTTTTTTTATTTTTTATATTAATTATTTTATTTTTTATTTATCCATCTATTATTTATATTAAATCCTTAGGGGGCTCTGATACATTTACCCAAAGGTGAAGACTTCTATATACTTTATTGCTATTGTTAATACTTAGAACGAATACAATTTTATGTTTTCCTATGGAATCCACTGTAAAATTTAAGGGAATGAATATTGTTTCATTATGTCTTAGGAATATCTCCCTTGTAAGTGAAGTATTATAACTTAAAGTACCATTCCATCTATCCTCTGGAGTTATATTAAGGCTATAGTTATAATCATAGGTTTTATTAGATAGAAATACCCAAACTCTATAGTTTTGGGGCTTGTATTCATAGTTTCTAACTCCTATTATTAGAATATTTGATTTATTTACATAGGGGTTTGCTGGGTAATCGTATGCCTTATAATCTTCATTTAATATATAGAATTCAGTGAATCTCGCTCCAACCTTTGGAGTGTAGATTAGATATACAGTTAAAAAAATTGAGGATATAAGTAGTATTCCCAATAAAACAGTTAATATGTATTCCAAGGATTTTTTATTTATCTTATTGACCATCTATTCACCTAATTTCTACCCCATTCATCCTCTATTCTAACTATATCATCCTCTCCTAAGTACTCACCGATCTGAACCTCAATAACCTCCAAGGGTATTATACCAGGATTTTCCAACCTATGCTTTAATCCACTTTTAACAAAGGTACTCTCTCCATTTCTAAGGAAGTACTCCTTACCCTCTACTACAACCTTTGCCATACCCTTAACCACTATCCAATGCTCACTTCTATGGTGGTGAAGTTGATAACTTAATTTTTTTCCAGGGAGTACCTTTATCCTCTTTATCTTATAAAACATATTCTCCTCTAGTACTGTATAGGATCCCCATGGCCTATAAACTGTCTTGTGGTAAAGTACCCTCTCGTCATTTTTTCCCTTTAATTTATTGAATACTTCCTTTATTCTCTGGGAACTTTCCCTCTTACATATCATTAGGGCATCCTTTGTATCCACCACAATGAGATTATCCACATCTATTAAGGAAATTAATTTGTCTTTATTAGATTTTACAAGATTATTCTTTGAATTTAATGCTATACTCTCATTGAATAGAATGTTTCCATTATTATCTCCTTTAAATTCATCATAGAAGGCATCAAAACTACCTAAGTCATTCCATTTTATATTAAGGGGAATAACCCCTACCCTATCTGACTTCTCCATAATGCCATAATCTATGGATATATCAGGTACCTTGGAATATATTTCCTTTATATCCTTCAATTTAAAGGCATCATATACCTGGGGGCAGTGTTTTTTTAACTCCTCTTCAAATAGATCAGTATTGAATAAAAACATTCCACTATTCCATAAGTAGCCATTATTTACATATTTTTTTGCAGTTTCTAAATCTGGCTTTTCTTTAAACTCTTCTACAACATATCCTATGTCTTTAAGTTCCTTTGAGGGTTTTATATAACCGTATCCTGTATGGGGTTTTGTAGGGGTTATACCAAAGGTTATCAGGTAATCCTCTACTATGTCTGCCCCTTTATTTATGGTATTTATAAATTCCCCTTCATTCTCCCTATCTATTAGATGATCAGAGGGAAACACTCCAACTGTACAATCACTCCCTTCTTTTTCCTTTATACTTTTTACTCCATAATATATTGCTGGAAGGGTATTTTTGCCCTCAGGTTCTATTAATATATTTTCCTCGTTGAAATCAATATATCCAAGTTCTTCAACTTGCCCCATAACATGGAACTTATGTAATTCATTGGTAACTACATAGATATCATTTAAATCCTCACTTAGTTTTAAACATCTTTCAAAGGTCATTTGGAAGAGGGATCTATTAAAGGTATCGAATTTTATAAATTGCTTTGGGAAGTACTTCCTACTTAGGGGCCACAATCTACTTCCTACTCCCCCTGCCAGTATTATGGATTTCATAGTTTCACCAGTTTTATATGATTTAAAGTTTTATTATAAATTATAGTCAAAGTCATTATTTTAAACTAATAATCTATAAAAAAATAATATAATAAAAATAATTAAAAATATAGAACAATTAAAGAGAAATACTTTAATTTCCTACTTTAACCTATTAAATTATTAATTTATTCTGTAAAGAAATTCTCCCTGCTCTCTCAGTTCTTAGGAGCATTCGTGGAGAATAGATTACAGGATTTACTTTTTATGTGATTCTCCCTTTTTAGATATTTTAATTTATTTTTTATTATTCTTAAGGTTTTTTTCTATTTTTAATTACTATTATTTTTATATTATAGAAAATTTTATAATAATTTTATTTTAATTATAGTTATGCACAAATATTTTAAACTTGTAATCTAAACATAATAGAAATATAGGGGAATTAAGTATTAACAATATAAATACTTTAAATCCCTATCTTAGATTATTATAAATTACTTCCTCTTAAATATTTTAAAATCTTAAATCATCTATAGATTATCCTTTATTTTCCATTTTATTTTTTTAATTATTTTTAAATTATTATTTTATTTTTATAATTTTAATATTTTTATAATTTTTTTAATTATTTTTGGAACTAAGGCTTTTTATTTACTATAGATAGTTTTGTTCGTAATTATAAATTACAAGGAGTATATAATAATGGAAAAATAATAAAATAAAAATTATAAATTAAAAATATAAATAAAAATTTTAAAGGTATATCTTATTAATTTTTATATACAAATATAGGTATATATTGTTTATATATTTAGTTATTATTTATATACTACATTTATATAAAAATTTATTCTATAAAAAATATATTATTACAGGTGATATTAGTGAAAGGTATTATTTTGGCAGGAGGTTCTGGAACAAGGCTATATCCCATAACCTATGCAGGTAATAAACATCTAATGCCCATATATAATAAACCTATGATATACTATTCCCTATCCATATTGATACTCTCAAAAATAAGGGATATTCTAATAATAACCACCCCTGAGGATTTACATAGGTATAAAAAACTTTTAGGGGATGGTAGGCACATTGGGATAAATATAGAATACAGAGAGCAGGCAGAACCAAGGGGGCTTGCTGAGGCCTTTATTATAGGTGAGGATTTCATTGGGGAGGATAGTGTATGTTTAATACTTGGGGATAACATTCTCTACGGCAGTGGTTTAACAGAGTTTCTTCTGAAGGCAAAGGAAGTGGTATATAAGGAGGGAGGGGCCGTGGTATTTGGACAGTATGTAAAGGATCCTGAGAGATACGGGGTGGTTGAGTTTGACAAGGATAGGAATGTAAAAGGGATAATAGAGAAACCAAAGGATCCTCCATCTAATTACGCAGTGATAGGACTTTATTTCTACGATAACCATGTAGTGGAGATAGCCAAGAATGTAAAGCCCTCTTGGAGAGGGGAATTGGAAATTACAGATGTTAATAACGAGTATCTAAGGAGAAAGAAATTAAAAGTGAAACTACTACCTAGGGGCACGGCATGGTTTGATGCTGGTACCCATGAGAGTCTTTTGGAAACAAGTAATTTCATTGAGGCTATTGAGAACAGAATGGGATTGATGGTAGGGTGTATTGAGGAGATTGCATATAGAAACGGGTGGATAAGTAAAGGGGATCTATTAAAACTCGCTAAATCCCTGATGAAAACAGAGTATGGAAGATACCTAAAAAGGATAGGGGAGGAGTTTTAATTATTTATTTTTATACTTTTATTATTTTTATAAAGTATTGACTATTTAATATTAATTATTTATTCGAAATTTTTTAATTTTTGGTGAAAAATATGAAGGTGTTAGTTACTGGAGGAGCAGGATTTATAGGGAGTAATTTTATAAGGTATATGTTAGAGAAGTATGGGGATTTAGAGATAATCAATTTAGATAAATTAGGATATGGATCCAACCTGGAAAACCTGAGGAACGTTGATAGTGATAGGTATTCATTTATTAAAGGGGATATTACAGATTTTGAATTACTTTCAGAAGTTGTTAAAGGTATAGATATCCTTGTAAATTTTGCAGCAGAGACCCACGTAGATAGAAGTATATCCAACCCATATACCTTTATAGAGAGTAATATAATTGGTGTATATACCCTATTGGAGTCCATAAGAAAGTATAACCCAGAGGTTAATTTTATCCATATAAGTACAGATGAGGTATATGGGGATATTGAGGAGGGCTCCTTTAAAGAGAATGATAGATTAATACCATCCTCCCCCTACTCTGCAAGTAAGGCTGGAGGGGATATGTTAGTTTTAGGATATGGTAGAACCTATAACTTAGATGTAAAGATAACAAGATGTACAAATAACTATGGTCCCTATCAATTTCCTGAGAAGTTAATACCAAAGACCATTATAAGGGCAATGAAGAATTTAAGTATTCCAATCTATGGTAGGGGAGATAATGTAAGGGATTGGTTATATGTTTTAGATCACTGTAGAGGTATAGATGTTGTTATAAATAAGGGGGCTAGTAGGGAGATATACAACATCTCATCAAACTGTGAAAAAAAGAATATTGAAGTTGTAAAATTAATATTGAAACTGTTGGATAAACCTTTAGATTTGATAGAGTACGTTGAGGATAGGCCTGGCCATGATGTTAGGTACAGTTTGGATTCCTCAAAGATAGGGGAGTTGGGATGGAAAGCAAGGTACTCCTTTGAAGAGGGCATAAAAAACACTGTCCAATGGTATCTAGACAATAAATGGTGGTGGGAACCCCTTGTTGATGAGAGAGTCCTTCATCCAACTCCCTGGAAACTAAGGTGGTGAATATTTATGCCTGAGAGGATTTTAATAATCGGTTTAGGTATGATAGGATATGAACTTATTAATAAGTTTCAGAACTTAAACTATGATGTTCATATTATCACAAGAAGTGATAAGGGTTATTTTAAAAATATTCCCAAATATCTCTTAGATATTACCAACAGGGAGAGGTTGTTTGAAACTGTCAATAAAATATCTCCCGACTTCGTTGTAAATACTGCAGCAATAACAAATGTGGATCTATGTGAGGATAAAAGGGAGTTGGCCTATAAAACCAATGCCCTTGCTCCAGGATACCTTGGAGAAGTATGTAGGGATTTAAACATTCCCCTATGCCATATATCAACAGATTATGTTTTTGATGGTGAAAAGGGAAACTATACTGAGGAAGATAGTATAAATCCCATAAATTATTACGGATGGGCCAAGGCCCAGGGAGAGATTATTCTAAATAATTTAAATTACGAGGATATAACCATTCTTAGAATATCTGTTCCCTACTGCTTCAGTCCAGTAAAGGACAACTTCTTTACATGGGTGTTGAAGGGTTTGAAGGGGGGTAAAGAGATAAACGCTGTTATTGATCAATGGAATACTCCAACCTACGTACATGAACTTACAGAGGGCATATTTAAAATCTATGAAAAGGACATAAGGGGGTTATACCATTTTGGGGGAGGGGAGAAGGTTAGTAGATATGAATTTGCCCTCAAGGTTGCTAAAATATTTGGATTTGATAGGGAATTGATAAATCCCATAAAAAGTAGTGATTTAGGATGGAAGGCTAAAAGACCAAAGGATACCTCTCTCAATAATACCAAGATACAGGAAAAATTAAATATAAAATTAAAAAGCCTTGAAGAATCCCTAAAGGATCTAAAGGAAATGGTGATATAATGCCCTTTGAATTTAAGAGGATGAAAATACCAGATGTAATGCTCATAAAACCAAAGGTATTTGGAGATGAAAGGGGATTTTTTGTGGAAACCTATAAAAAGAAGGATTTTGAAGAGGCAGGCATAAAGGGGGAGTTCCTTCAGGACAATCATTCAAGATCAAGTTATGGGGTTTTAAGGGGATTACACTTTCAAAGGGAACCCTATGCCCAGGCCAAGATAGTTAGATGTATAAGGGGAGTTATCTACGATGTTGCAGTTGATTTAAGGAAAGATTCTCCAACCTTTGGTAAGTATGTGGGAGTAATTTTATCTGAATATAATAAGTATATGCTATATATCCCAAGGGGCTTTGCCCATGGATTCTTAGTTTTAAGTGATTTAGCAGAGGTAACCTACAAAGTAGATAACATTTACGCTCCAGAGTACGAGGGAGGGTTAATTTGGAAGGATGAGGATATTTCCATAGAATGGCCCATAGATGATCCTATCCTTTCTGAGAGGGATAAAAAATGGCCTACTTTGAAGGAGTTGGGTGAGAGGGGAGAGGTTTTTAAATAGTTATTTATTATAGTTTTTTTATATTATATCTATGAACAAAACTATTTATTAATATAACAAAAACCTTAGTTTCAAAAAAATAATTAAAAATAAATTAAAAATTAAAAAAATAAAATTAAAATAATATAAATCTTAAAACATAGGAAAAAATTAAATTTTTAAAGAAATAAAGAAAAGTAAATACCTAAAAAGTAGAAATCCCATAACCTACCCCCTTCCCCCTACATCCCTAAGCACTGAATGTCCAGAGGAAACCCTTTAAGTATGCGATCCTATATCCATAATAGTTTAAATTATTATGTGCTTGACTATAATTAAAAAAATAAAATGGAAAAATAAAAAAGATTTTAATAAATTTAAAGGGGAATAAATATCTAAAAATTACAAATCCTTTATTATTATCCTCAATACTCTTGAATACTGAAGAAAAGTACTCTTTACAGGATTTACTATGAAAATTTCATATTAATCTAAGATGGGGACTTAAAGTATTCCTCTTTATTAATATATTTTCCTTTTATTATATTATTTATTTTATGGTTATGGGTCAAAGATAGTGTTATGCACTTAACTATAACTTGCAACACTCGGCTTACAAAATATCTTGATGGGGGTAATTGCCCTTTACAAAGTCTGTGAAGTTTAAAAAGTTATTTATTTAAGAACATGGCAACTTTCAGAGAGGAGATGTAATGTGAATGAAATTCAGAAAATATTAAAGAACATATCCGTACTCTCATTGGCCAGAATAGTCAGTATGTTATTTAGTTTTTTCTATGTAATGTATACTGCGAGATATCTGGGGCCGGCCAACTATGGTATTTTGGCATTTGCACTGGCTTTAAATAGCATAGTTGGAGTTATTGCTAACTTTGGTTTAGATCCACTAACTGTCAGAGAAGTTGCAAGAGATAAAAATTTGGCTGACAAGTATTTGGTGAATGGGATAGTTTTAAAAGTGCTTTTTGGGTGTTTAACCTTTTTAATTATATTTGTAGTTGTAAATATTTTAGGTTACCCAGAAATCACAAAAAAGGTTATATACATAATAACAGCTTTCACAATCATCTCAGGAATAAGTAACCTGTTTAATAATATCTATCAAGCATTTGAAAGAATGGAATTCATATCCATTGGCCAGATTTTACAGAGCATTCTACTTTTGGCTTTTGCAATAGTTGGGATAAAATTTGGTTTTGATGTGATCTATTTTGCTTTAATTTATCTTGCTGTAAATCTTATAGTCTTATGTTATAACATTATCGTAACACTCTGGAAATTCTTAATACCTAAGATTGAAGTTGATTTTGGATTTTGGAAAAGTGTTGTAAAGGAAGCATGGCCTTTTGCATTATCATCGGTTTTTGTTGGTATGTATTATTATACAGACTCTGTTATGGTAGGGTTTATTAAAGGAAATTTTGATGTAGGAATTTACAATGCAGCATACAGACTATCAAGCATTTTCTTACTAGTACCTCAGATTTATTCTCTTGTTATTTTTCCTACATTATCAAAAAAGTACATTAAAGATTTAGAAAAGTTTAGGTTAATTTCTCTATTTTATACCTGGACCATAGGATCTCTGGGTATTCTCATAAGTATTATTGGGTATTTGATAGCTCCATTTTTAATACTTCTTGTTTATGGTAACGAATACATTTTATCAATTGAAGTTTTTAAAATTCTTATATTATCTATTGGACTATCTTATTTTACTTATCCATTGGGTTTAATATTGGATGCTTCTAATTATCAAAAAATTAACATGAATATAATGTTCTTTAGCATAGTTTTAAATATTTTTTTAAATTATATTTTTATTAACTTCTACGGAGTAGTTGGAGCGGCAATTGCAACGTTAATTACGAGAACAGTCTTTTTAATAGCGAGATATTTAATTGTAAGGCGCAAGAAATTAATTGAAAAGTGTATTCCAGAAAAAAAGGATGTATATGAAGCTATTAAAGTAATTAAACAAATAAGGAGGAATACTAAATGAAGCACAAAGCTGTTATTACTATTGCAAATTGGGCAGGTGTAAATACTGGAGATGATGTCATATTCGAAGCTTTGGGAAACTTAATTCAAAAATCAGCCAATAAACTTCAATTGGAGGATGTTGAACTTTTTGTATTAGCTGACAATGATTTTTCAATTATGAAAAAAGGCATATAAATAATTATAATATCATTGATGCAATTCGTATTTTTGAATTTTATAAGTTAACTAATATCTTAAAAACTATAAATTTCCTTACAAAAAGTAATCTTTTTATATATGGAGGGAAGAATTTAACTAATGGTAATATTCCCAGCATGACTTTGCTTGGATTGGCAAAATTTTTTGGATTGCCTGTAATTTCAGTTGGTATAGGAGCAATTTATCCAATTTCTACTATTATTCGTTTTATTACTAAATTATTATTAAACTATGTAGATGTGATAAGTGTGATGGATGAGAAATCTAGACAATGACTTGAAGACTTGAAATAACAAAACCTAATATTTATAATGCTTCAGATCTTGTGATCACATTAACCCCTACAATTTCTTTAGAAAAAAAGTAAAATTAGTGACAATAAATTAGATAAAGAGACTTAAGAATAGTAAATTGTTAGTGGGAGTGAATATTCAACCCTAGGATCAAATGTACTCCGGATATAGTATTTAGAGTTATGAATAAATAATGAATACATTTTCTAATTATATGATTCTTTAATCGAAAGTTATATGCTGAAATCAAGGCGGAAATATTTATGAAAATACTATATTATTCCAACCGATAAATAGAGAGCAAAAAAATTTTATCATTTGATAAGCACTCTGATTAATGATGTATCTAATTTATATGCTTTAATTATTCATATCCATCATGCAAAAAATCATGAATATACTAAAAAGAAGGAGGAGTGAAAAATGAAAATTACATTCGTACTTCCAGGAATAGGGGTTGGGGGCGGTGTCAGAGTTGTTTTTGAATATGCAAACTTATTAATTGAAAGAGGGCATGATGTTTATATTGTATATCCAATTATTCCACCGATAATTATCTCAAGGTCTAAAGTAAAATTATTCGGTAGAAAAATTATAGGATCTTTAAAGAATTTGAAGCAGGGTAATAAAGTTGAGTGGTTTGATGTAAAGGCCAAGTTAATTAGAGTACCAACTTTAAATCCGAAGTTTGTGAGTATTGTGAAAAAATGGATCCCCAATTCTGATGCAATAATTGCAACATCATGGGAAACTGCATATTTTGTTAATGCATTGCCAAAAGAAAAAGGAGAAAAATTTTACTTTGTCCAACATTATGAGATATGGGACATTTGGAATAATTTAAAATGTTGGAAAAAGATAGAAAAATTGGAAAAAGATACGGGGAAACTACCAATAACAATGTCATACATTACCCCTGAAGATCAATATCTTAAAAGGTTAAAGGAAGTAGTAGATGCAACATATACAATGCCTTTAAAAAAGATTACAATTTCTTCATGGCTCAAAGAGCTCCTGGAAAAGCGTTTTAAACAAGAGATTTATGGAATGATAATAAATGGAGTAAATTTCGATATTTTTTATTGTGATAATGAGAAAAATTGGGATGCTGAGAAGAGGATTATTTTAATGCCTTATCGTGGAATCCCTTGGAAAGGAGATTTAGATGGATTAAAGGCTCTTGAGAAAATTTATAGGAAATATGGTAACAAAGTAGAAATATGGCTTTATGGCCCAAAAAAACCTAACAATTTATCAAGTTGGGTTAAATTTTTTGAGGGATTAAGCGATGAAGAACTAAGACGTTTATATTGCAAAGCTCACATCCTCGTAATTCCTAGTTGGGTTGAAGGATGTCAACTTCCTCCAATGGAGGGCATGGCCTGTAAATGTGCTGTAGTTGCTACAAATGTCGGAGGAGTTCCCGATTATGCAATTCCTAATGAGACCACAATTGTTGTTCCACCACGAAATTCAGAAAAACTTGCTAAAGGAATAAGTTATTTACTTGATAATTGGGACGAAGCCAAAAGGATAGCTGAAAGAGGATACAACCATATAAAGCAATTTACTTGGGAAATCGCAACAATAAAATTTGAGAATGCTATTTATAATGGGATAAGATAGTTTAATAATTTAATTGTGTAAGGTGATAATTGATGAAAAAATATGGTTTTATAATGGCTTTAACTGAAAACCTTGGAGATGATATTCAAGCGTTAGCTGCTAAACAATTTTTGCCAAGAGCTGATGTTATTCTCAACAGAGAATTTCTTAATCAGGTTAATTCAAAAGATACCATCAAAACTATTATGAATGGGTGGTTCACTCATCGTCCAGATAATTGGCCCCCATCATCCAACATTGAACCACTCTTTCTATCTTTTCATATATCTCCACACATAGCAGATAAATTATTGAGTAGAAAAACACTTGAATACCTCAAAAAATATGAACCAATAGGTTGTAGGGATGAATACACGAGAGATCTCCTTGAAAGTAGAGGAATCAACGCATACTTTTCAGGATGTCTCACATTAACGCTCGATTATGGATACAATCATCTTAAGAATCATAAAAAGCAGAAAGAATATATACTTATAGTAGATCTTGACGATTATACCACAAAACACTTACCTCAACATATCCTCAGAAGATCTATGTTTGCATCCCATACACATTCCAAGCGTTCTGTAAAACTTATCCAAAAAATTCTCCCTCATACATTTAGGAAAGCTTTACGGAGTATATTCCCTATAAATGATAAAATCTTATCCAGTATAGAATTGTCTTTTGAAAAAAGGCTTAAGTTGGCTGAAATACAACTTCAGAAATTGGCAAATGCCCAAATGGTTATAACCTCTCGACTTCACGCAGCTTTACCAGCCATATCTTTTGGGACTCCTGTCATTTTTGTTCATGAGAATCTCAACGATCCAAGATTCACAGGACTTCTAAAGTATATAAATCATTACAACATCTCTGAATTCAAAAAACAAGTAAATGAGATTGACTGGGAAAATCCACCCCAAAATCCATCACAGGAAGAATTAAGAAAGTTAAAAAGTGATCTAATCAACAAATGTCTGGAATTTGTGAAAGATATTTAATTTTAACGTTTACTGCTAATACTATGGTGATTGGTAGAGGATGGGATTATTAATATTAGCCCAACTCTACCTATTTCAAACTTGGAATTAGGATAAAACTAAGTCTAAGGAAAAAGAAAACTCTAACCAGGTTTAATAAAAAAATCCTAATTCCAAAAAATCCCTACAAAAAAATATTATAAAATTATTAAAAAAATAAATATAAAGATTAAAAAATAATTTAAAATAATTAAAATAAAATAAAAAACAAAAAAATAATGATAATTAAGATAAAGATAAAAAATAAAAGATTTTGTAATATTAAGAAAGAAAATCACATAAAATAAACACTGGGGGGAAGATAGCATTTAAAGAATGCATTATGAAAGTTATCTTAATCCAAGGTAGGGACTTAATCATTTATCATTATAATATTTTATTCTCCTTTATTGATTTATTATCCTTATTATTTTTATTTTAAGATTATAAGTTTAAGATATTTTTATGTACTTGGCTATACTTTTTTTAATTGTTATACAATATTTATCTTAATATTTATATTATTTGACAGGTCCTCATTCCTTCTCCATAATCTTTAAATACCTTTGGGTTTATAACCATCCATATATGAGGTGGTATTATGAAAGTTATAATTATGGCTGGAGGTTATGCTACTCGTCTATGGCCCCTAACAAAGGACAATCCTAAACCATTGCTCCCTGTTGGGGATAAGTTAATCATTGATTATATCCTTGAAAAGATGAAGGAGTTAGATTTGGAGATTTATATCTCAACAAATAGGTTTTTTGCCTCCCACTTTAAAGAATGGGCAAGAGATAAAAATATCACTATTTTAGTTGAAGAAACCTTACATGAGGGGGAAAAGCTTGGTACAATTGGGGCTCTGGATGAAGTTGTTAAAAAACTCGGATTAGATGATTACATTATTATAGCAGGGGATAATCTGTTTTCTTTTAATCTAAAAGACTTTTTGAATAAATACAATGGAAAAACCCTAATAGCCGTTTATGACGTTGGTGATTTTGAGCTAGCCAAACGTTATGGTGTTGTGCTCTTAGAGGATGAGAGGATTGTAGACTTTGAGGAAAAACCAGTGAAGCCAAAGTCAACTTGGGCAAGTACAGGTGTTTATATATTCCCAAAGGAAATTATGGATCTTATCCCAGAATATTTAAATGAGGACAGTAAGGACTCTCCTGGATATTTTGTGCAATGGCTTCTCTCTAAAGGAATTGAGATCTATGCCTATCGTTTTGATGATTATTGGTATGATGTTGGATCATCTGACAGCTATCTGGAGGCCATGAAAACCCTTTTAAAGGAAAGTCATATTGAAGAGATTCAGATTAGCCCTTATTCAAAAATAATCCATCCTGTAGTGATAAAGAAAAATGCAAGAATTCTTGGAAGATCAATAATTGGTCCCTATGCCTATATTGGTGAGGGAAGTATAATTGAAAACTCAGATATAAGTGATTCCATAATCTTTAAGAACACAGTAATTAGAAATTCAACAATTTGGCGTTCTACAATTGATAAGAAATGCGAAATTAGAAATTTGGAACTTAAGAAGAGCCTCGTTGGAGGGCATGCAAAGATACAGAGGGGGGATTAGACATTTCATTATTCCTTTTTTTATCTATTTTAGATTTTTAATAGATATAGTCAAAATAATAACTATAAAATTAAATATTATTTATAAATTATATATTGGAATCCTTATGCATCTATAAAGAATATATAGAATACTTTATATTCACTAATTAAAGAGGGAATATTATTTAGAAAAGTGGGATAAGCCCTCCAATGACATGTTGATATATATTAAGTATAAATATCGTAATAATGTATATTTTAGATATCATATAATTATATAATCACATAGGTGAAGGTTATGAAGATTTTAGTAACCGGTGGTGCTGGTTTTATAGGTTCCCATTTAGTTGATAGATTAATGGAAAAAGGCAATGAAGTTAGGGTTGTTGATGATTTAAGTGCTGGAAGTTTAAGAAACATTGAAAAATGGCTGGATAATAAGAACTTTGAATTTATTAAAGGTGACATGAGAGATCCAAAGGTTGCTTTAGAAGGGGTAAAAGGTGTTGACACTGTTTTTCACTTGGCTGCTAATCCAGAAGTTAGGATTGGCACTCAAAGCCCAGAGATTCTCTATGAAACCAATGTTTTGATAACCTATAACCTTCTAGAAGCCATGAGAAAAGAAGATGTGAAATACCTTGTGTTTACCTCTACCTCAACTGTCTATGGAGAGGCTAAGGTTATTCCAACTCCGGAAGATTATGCTCCCTTAGAGCCAATAAGTGTATACGGTGGTGTAAAATTAGCATCTGAAGCATTAATAAGTGGGTACGCTCACACCTTTGATATTAAATCCCTCATCTTCAGATTGGCCAACATTATAGGCGAAAGATTGAATCATGGGGTGATATATGATTTCATAAATAAACTCAGAAAGACTCCTGAAAGATTGGAGATTCTTGGAGATGGAACACAGAGAAAAAGCTATCTCCACGTTGGTGATACAGTTGAAGCAATGTTTTATCTTTTTGAGAAGTTTAAAGAAGAGGAAAGGATTTATGATGTATATAATTTAGGAAGTGAAGACTGGATTACAGTTAAGGAGATAGGAGAGATAGTTAGTAGGGCCATGAACTTAAATCCAGATTTTTATTTTACAGGTGGTGTTGATGGGGGGAGGGGATGGAAAGGTGATGTTAAGTTAATGTACTTAAGTATTAAGAAGGCCAAAAGCAGAGGTTGGAAGCCAGGGATGAACAGCTACCAGGCAGTTGAGAGAACTGCAAGAGAGCTTTTGGAAAGCATGGGTTAGGTTTTTATACTTTAGCCTATGTCTTATGTTTGAAGGCAATGGCTGAAAGTCTAAAAATTAAGATTAATAAAATTACTCTTTTATATTTTACTACCTTAATTCCCATTAGAAGTAAAATTAAAATAATAAGTAAAAAAATTACATTAAAAGAGTAAAAATAAACTTCAAATAATTCTCAGTGTTGGCTGAAATAATATAACATGGGTACTGTCATTAGAAGGTGAAAGATATGTTTCCTCGTGTTTCTATAATAATTTTAAACTGGAATGGATGGAGAGATACAATTGAGTGTTTGGAATCCCTTTACAGGATAAATTATAACAATTATGATATTATTCTTCTGGATAACAACTCCCAGGATGGATCAATAGAAAAAATTAAAGAATACTGTAATGGTGAGATAGAGGTAAATTCTAAATTTTTTAAGTATTCAAAGGATAATAAACCTATTAATGTATTTGAAATTGATGAAGAAGATGTAGAAAAAGGGTATTTTAAAAATAAGGAGAAATATGAAGAATTACCTTCAAATAGAAGATTGATATTAATAAAAAATAAGGATAATTACGGTTTTGCAGGGGGAAACAACATCGGTATTAGATTTGTATTAAATGTTCTTAATTCTAAATACACATGTCTTTTGAATAATGATACCGTTGTTGATAGGGATTATTTAGTAGAACTTGTTAAGGTTGCTGAGGGTGATGAGAACATTGGGATAGTTGGAAGCAAAATATACTATTACGATTATAATGGAAGGGATGATGTTATTTGGGCCTTAGGTGGGGGTGGGGTTGATGTAAGGTTGGGAAAGACCTGGCACTATATGGAAAATAGGGGAAATTATGATGCAATTGAATGTGAATATATAACTGGATGTTCTATGTTGATTAGAAGGGAGGTATTATATAGATTAAAGGGATTTGATGAGAGATTCTTTTGTTATTATGAGGATACTGATCTATCTGTGAGATGTAGAGAGTTAGAGTATAAATTATTATGTGCTACAAAGTCTATTTTATGGCATAAAGTTTCTGCAAGTTCTGGAGGGGAGGAGTCTCCTGTTTCTATTTATTATGGTACTAGAAATAGAATCTATTTTGTTAAAAAACATAATAATAGTTTTTTTAATTATTTAATATTTTTAATATGGTTTTTGGGTTATAAACATATTAGAAGAGTGGTTTATTTTGTTGTTTTAAAAAAGAATGTTTATTTGTTAAAGTATTTTTATATGGGCATATGGGATGGTGTTGTTGGAAGGTATTACAAGAAAGATTGGTAAAATTTATTTATAGTGTGGAACATAATACTTTGAACTATAGTTACTAGAACTTCCAAAAAACTATAGGATTTATATCATTCGCAAGTAATTAGTATAAATTTTTAGATGATGAGTTCAAGATATTATGTGCTTGACTATAATTTTTTTATACTATAAATATAGTTTAAAAAATTATGTTCTTGACTATAATTATTTTTTTATTTATTTTTTTATTTATTTTTATTTTTTTATATTGTAGATATGTTTGGGAAATTATATTCTTGACTATAGATTTTTCCCTAATTAAATTCTGTACTTCTGTTGTTCATGAATCTTTTCCTTTTAGAATATTCTTGATTTCCTCTTTATTCTCTTTTGTCAATTTAGAGAGTCTCCCTCCAAATTTTGGAATTATAGTGTGGAACATAATACTTTGAACTATAGTTACTAGAACTTCCAAAAAATTATAGGATTTATATCATTCGCAAGTAATATTATAGATTCTTAGATGATGAGTTCAAGGAATTATGTGCTTGACTATAATTTAACATATTAATACTTGATTACCCCCATTGTCATAAATCCTTGAACATTTCATTGTTAAATTGTAGTAATGTTGTGTTGCGTTATAATATATTAAAGTTTTAGCAGCCAAAGGATCATTATAATACCATATTTTGTATTTAACAAGTAATTCCATAAAGAAAATATAACTGCCTTTTTTAATATTAATAGTTATGTCCTTAACCCTGGATAAAGGTATATTTCCATATGCATGTAATGGAGCGTTTCCAAATGCCCATGAGCCAGAATATATTTTATAGTTGGAGTTACCATATATTGAGAGCCATTTAGAACCAAAAACGTCATAAGTTGTTATAATGCCACTGTAGAATTTCCCTGTTTCGTTAATATTAGAATACTCGTAATTTAATATGGTATATTTACTTAAATACCTTGAATAAGGAGGCTGTTCTACTACTTCATTTAGAAATTTAGTATTTAAAAACATAAATATTAATAAGAAAATAATTAATATTTTTATTATATTCTTATATCCTATATTTATTTCGAAATTTTTAATCATATGGGATATAAAAGTAAAACCTGCTACACTAAATGGGGCTAAAGTAAAAAATGCCAAATGATATAACCTATATGGATTCATAACAGCAAAAAAGGGAACTGCTACAGCCGCTCCAAGTATTATTAACCAGTATGCAGAAAAGGCTAAATATAGCATATTAAATTTATACTTTGATTTAAATAAGTCATAAAATGTTTTCAAATAACCAATAAATATTAAGCCCGAAATAGTTAAATACATATATTTTAGCAACTGGCCTAAAAATGGTAGTGGCTTCACTAATGTATAAGCCCCTCTTGAATAATCAGGGTTTAAAAATTCTGTAAATATGCTATTTATTATGGTATTCCCTAAATTTACCAGTGAAATAAAACTCACTGATTTTGAAATATACATATACCATCCTAATGTAAATATAATGTAAAATAATGTAAAGTTGATTATTTCACCAGAAATTTGGTTTATGATTCTCTCTTTTTTTAAAACTTCAAGTATTTTTATAAATATTATTGAAAATAATAACATACCCATAACTAGATATGATGTTCCATAATGAGATACAATTAAAGAGGCACTAAAAATGGTAAATAGTATCATTTTTTTAAATTTATTTAATTTCAATACTAATAATAAAATTAAAATCAATAATAGAAATATTTCAGCAACTAATTGCTTTGTTAAAAATGGGATAATCGTATAGAATGGAATAATTATAGTAAAGAGATAAGATGCTAAAAATGATAGTTTTTTATTGTTATTTAAAAAATTAGTATATATAGAATATAACCCTACAGGTAAAAAGGAACAGAGTACTGGAAATATTATTTTATATATCCAATTTAATTTAATATTGCAAATATAATATATAAATGACGGTAATAATGTAGCACTTAAAACAGAATTATAACTAAAAGGTAAATCATATCTCCAAACATGATTGGATATAACACTATTTGCAGAATAAAATTCACCATAAACATCTTGAACAGGTATATAATTTGTAAATAGACTAATATGTAATATTAAACTAATAGCCATAACCCAAATAGCATAAGGATAATATTTTTCATTAATCCAATTAGTAAATCCAACGATTAAACTAACTAAGGCAATGACAACGATCATTACCATTAATAGAATATTGATATTATAGTAATTAACTAAGTATGTTCCAAATATGGCCATAAAAGGGATTAAACTTAAAAACAACACCTGTGGATTTATTATATCTCCAATTGGGAGATAGTCTGGATCTTCATAATCTCTATCTCTTATATATGCAACAATGGATAAGATACCTACAACTAAGGCCATAGTTAAAATTATAGGTACCTCTGCTATTGGTTTATCTGTTATTCCTAAAAGAGGATAGAACATATTTATTAAAAACCCAACAAACATATTTAAAAATAAACTTAACCCTATTGCATACAGAAAACTCTCTATATTATTTAAATTATGTAATTTTAAAATTCTTAGTAGTAGATATCCTGGTATGATTGTCAAATAGATAAATCCCATTAGTGGTCTTATGATAGGAGTATCTACTCCTAAATTGTTAAGGGCGAATAACCCTAACAATGATATTTGAAAAAAGAGGATACTTATTAAAAACTTTTTAAATTTCCAATTTTGTAATTTAAATGGGTTTGATAGATTCACACCTATCCCTCACTTCATCTTATAAACTTCTTCATAAACCTTTAAATGTTCTTCAGCACACTTCTTCCAAGTAAATAATTTAGCCCTTTCCAGACCTCTCTTTCTAAGTTCCTCCCTTAATCCATCGTTAGTTAAAACCTCATACATGGCCCTACTTAGCCCATCCACATCGTAGGGATCAACCATTATCCCTGCATTACCAACTACCTCAGGTAGTGAGGATGAATTAGAGGTTATTACAGGTATTCCACAGGCCATGGCCTCTAAAGGTGGTAGTCCAAAACCTTCATATATAGAGGGATAAACAAAGAGATCTGCAGCGTTGTATAAGGCAGGGAGGTCTTCCTCTGGAACATATCCTGTGAATATAACATCTTTTTGGAGATTTAGTTTATCTATGGTTTCAAATATTGAGTTGTACTTTAAACGTTTGGCTCCTATAATAACTAATTTATGAAGTAATCTCTGTTTTTTAAGCTTATAAAATGCTTTAATGAGGGTAGGAATGTTTTTATTTGGGGCTAATCCTCCAACGTATAATATAAAGGGATATTCTAAATTATATTTTTGCCTAATTTTTTCGATCTCATTATCCGGTAGAGGTTTATATTCTTCATTAACTCCATTGTATATAACTTCTATTTTGTCTTCAGGTATTTTAAAGTATTTTATAACATCTTTCTTTGTATTATGTGATACTGATATTATTTTATCTGCTGTTCTAATGGTCCTTGGAAGCATAGTTTTTTGTACTAAATGTACTAGAGGTTTAACTTCTTTGGGAAATAAAATCTGTATTAAATCATGAACTGTAATTATATATTTTTGCCCCTTTAGATCAAAAAAAGTTGGGGCTTGATAAGGATTATGGATAATATCTAGTCCATTAAAATATCCTCTTATGCTATTGAGTGCAAATATATATGCGTACCATAAATAGGTTTTTGATATTTTTTTAAGAGGATTGTTTATGAGGGTCTTATTCACAGTTGGAAAAATATTACAGTTTTTATAATTTATTAACACAATATTATTACATAAATTCTTATTTAATAATTCTTTAATTAAATTATAAAGGTAATTTCCCACTCCCGTTAAAGGTTGATTTAACGGCTCAGATATTATCCCAATTTTCATTTTACTCTCTCCTATTATTTATATTATATATTTCCCTATAAACTTTCAGAGTTTCCTCAGCAGTTTTTCTCCAGTTAAATAACTTAGCTCTCTTTAATCCTTTTTTCCTTAATTCTTCCCTTAATCCATCGTTAGATAAAACCTCATACATGGCCCTACTTAGCCTATCCACATCGTAGGGATCAATAATTATCCCAGCATTACCAACAACTTCTGGCAAAGAGGAAGTATTGGAAGTTATCACTGGAGTACCACAGGCCATGGCCTCTAATGGTGGAAGTCCAAAACCCTCATATATAGAGGGATAAACAAAGAGATCTGCAGCATTGTATAGACCGGGTAGATCCTCATCAGGTACGTATCCTGTGAATATAACATCTTTTTGGAGATTTAGTTTATCTATGGTTTCAAATATTGATTTGTATTTATATCTTTTTATGCCAGTGATTATTAATTTATATTTAGGCAACTGTTTCTTTAATTTATAGAAGGCGTAAATTAATCTTTCAACATTCTTGTTTGGTGCTAAACCACCAGTGTATAAAATAAAGGGATAGTTTATATTGTGTTTCCTTTTGATATTGTTTATCTCCTCTTTAGATAGAGGTTTGTAATCTTCATCAACTCCAAGGTGAATAACTTTTACATTATCTTCAGGTATTTTAAAGTATTTTATAATATCCTTTTTTGTACTGTAGGAATCTGATATTATTTTATCTGCTGTTCTAAGGGTTTTTGGTAGGAGAAATTTATAGCGATATCGTGTAATAATATCTGATATATCTGGAAAACGAAAGGCCATTATATCATGAACTGTAATAACTTTCTTTTGACCTTCTTTTAACTTAATAAATAATGTTACATTTTCAGGACTGTGTATGATATCTAAATCTAACTTCTTATTTTTTAAATAATAATTTAAATAAATATGCCAAGAGTAATAAGCATATTTCTTTGGTAAAAAATTAAAGGGATTATCTATAATTACACTATTTAAATTAAATATATTATTTTCAGTATAATTAATTAAAAATAAATTATCATTATTATCTTTTGACAACTCCTTTATCAGATTATAGACATAAGTTCCCACTCCCGTCAATGTTCTATTTAATCTATCGGATATAATTCCTACCTTCATATCAGTATCACTTAAATAACCTTTTTCATTATATTTAAAAGTTCTTTTCCAATAACCTCTGGGGTGCATCTTTCTTTGAATACTCCATACCCACCTTTAGCAATTTCTTCCTTTAATTTTTCATTATCTTTTAACTCTAAGATTTTCTCTGCTAAGTCTTCTGAATTGGCATGTTCAACAAATAGGGCATTTTTTCTATCTGTGAGTAATTCCCTATTTGCTGGATTGTTTCCAACAATAACAGGCTTTTTCATAGCGATAAATTGAAAAGTTTTTCCTGCTATTACTCTTTTCCCTTTATCAATATCTGAAAAGTGCCCACCTAAGCAAATATCTGCCCTGGCGATTTCTAAAGGTAACTTTTCATAAGGTATCCACTCTATAAACTCTATATTTTTAATATTTAATTTTTTAACTAAATTAATTATTTTTTTATATTCGGGACCTCTTCCCACTATTTTAAATATTATATCATTATAATTCTCTAAAATTTTCGCTGATTTTATAATAAATTCTATACCTTGTAGAGGTAAATAGGTTCCATAATAAAAAACTGTAAATTTGTCATTATCTCTATCAATGTCTCTTGGATAAAATATACTATCGTCAGCACCAACAAATACTCTTTTAAACTTATTTTTATCAAGTCCAAAAGTATCTACAAAATAGGTTATATGGGCATCTGTATCTAATAGTGTAATGTCTGATAAATTACAGGAAACTCTATCTAAATGATATAATAATTTTCCCATAATGGAATTTGGCTTAAATACTTTCCTATCGTAGCACAATGTATCATATACTGAAATAAATGCATCAAAAACTATGGGTTTATTAGATAATGACCTCACTACTGGAACTATAGGCTGCCCAAGAAATCCAACATACATAATATCATAATTGCCATTATAATTTAGTAGGTACTTTTTAAATACTGACATATATCTTTTGAAATAGTTTTTTGCATTACTAGTGTATTCTAATAATTCAACATCTTTCTGAAATTTTAAGCCTTTTAATATTACTGAGTTCCTTACATAAGTGGGTTCCCTTCCACATATATACAATATCTTCATCATAATAATCCCTAATCACTCCCTAAGCCAGGCTTTCAACATCACAGGAAATGCCACAAAGGGATACTTCAAAACCTTTAACCGAGAGACTCCATGCATTCTCTTCTCAAAAACTATCGGTACTTCCCCATATCTTAATCCTTTCTTTCCAGCCCTTATAATTATCTCCTGGTGAATACCCCATCTATCGGCCTCCAGATCCAATACCTTTGCAGCGTATCTATTAATGGCAACTAATCCACTCTGGGCATCTGTAGTTGGAAGACCTGACATAATCCTAGTAACTAAGGTGGCTATGTTATTACATAGTATTCTTGTTTTATAATTTATATTGGCTCCATCGGTATATCTTCCAAGGAATCTTGAGCCCACTACAATATCTGCCCCATCCTCCATGATAGGTTTGCAAACTGGTAGTATATCTTCCTTTCTGTACTGTCCATCGGCATCGTATATGATACATATATCATAATTGGAGGATAGGAAATAGTTATACCCCTCCCGTATGGCAGCACCTTTTCCCCTATTCTTATCAAATCTTATAACTTCAACCTCACACTCCTTGGCATATTTGGCAGTGTTATCATTACTTCCATCATCTACAACCAATATACCATCAACAATATCTTTAATGTTACTAATCACAGTTTTAATAGATTTCTCCTCATTGTATGCAGGAATAAGTGCCAAAATTTTATTGGAAATAATCCCACCTTTTAATTCATTTCATTCATTAATTACCCTTTTTAAATCTTCCTCAACCATAATTTTAATTAAATCTTTAAATTTAGTTTTTGGTTCCCATCCTAATTCCCTTTTAGCCTTTGAATAATCTCCTATCAATAAATCCACTTCACAGGGTCTAAAGTACTTAGGATTTACCTTTACCAGTATCTTGTCACTATTGGCATCCCTACCTATTTCATTTACTCCTTCTCCTTCCCACTCTATATCTATTCCAACTACTTTAAATGCCCTTTCAACAAACTCTCTAACTGTATGAGTTTCATTTGTTGCAAGGACAAAGTCATCTGGTTTATTATGTTGCAACATCTTCCACATACCATAGACGTAATCCCCTGCAAATCCCCAATCCCTTTTAGCACTTAAATTCCCTAATTCTAAGGACTCCTGTAAATTGTGATATATTCTCGCAACTGCAAGGGTTATCTTTCTTGTTACAAATTCAGGGCCCCTCATAGGAGACTCATGATTAAAGAGTATTCCATTGCTCATAAATAGATCATAACTCTCTCTGTAGTTCTTAACTGTCCAAAATCCTGCTAACTTAGAGACTCCATAGGGGCTCCTTGGATAGAAAGGAGTAGTTTCCTTCTGAGGAATCTCCTGAACCTTTCCATAGAGTTCAGATGTTGCAGCAAAGTAGAATCTTGAAGATGGAGAGTGCTCCTTTAAAGCATTTACCATATTCAAAGTTCCCCCTATATTAACATCGTATGTAAATTTAGGGTTCTCAAAGGAAAATCCAACAAAACTTTGGGCAGCCAGATGATATACTTCATCAGGTTGTACAGATTTCATAACGTTGTCTATAAATAGATTATCTGTAATATCACCCCAATGGATAGTTATATTCTCTCTATCTTTCTCAGGCAAATATTCTAAATTACCCAATGAATTCTGACTATTTCTTCTAACAATACCATGAATCTCATATCCTTTTTCCAATAGTAATTTTGTTAGGTAGTAACCATCCTGTCCTGTTATTCCAGTTATTAATGCTTTTTTCATAATATCACTCTCAATTTACTTAAAATATTAAACAGTAATTATTCATGAATTAAATATTGTTATTTAGGGCCAATATTCCAAAAATTAATATTAACTAGATTGGCCAAAAAGCACTATATAAATATAACTATTAAATGTTTTTTTATTTTTTATATAACATATATTTCAATTTAAAAATTAATTATAAATTTTAATAAATATAATTTAGTTATAATTTTATACTATTTTAATTTAATTATTTAATTTTTATTTATTTTTTTATAAAAATATAATTTTATAAGTGATCTATATGCATATCAACATCTCCGAAATATCTAAAAAATTGAATTTAGAGGAAAATATTATAAAAAATGCCTTTGAAAAAAGGATAATCTCCCTTAATAAATATAAAAATAAAAAGTATATTGCATTTAAAAAGAAACTTAGGCACATAGAAAGGGGAACAACTTTATTTTTAAATGATGGAATGGATGTTGTAATGGGCTATCCAAAAATAAGGCGAGCATTATTACTTGATCCCACCTTAAAAAAGTATTTTATTGATAAAGTAGTAGTTGAGGAGAAGTTAAATGGGTACAACATAAGAATAGTAAATATAGATAATGATATATTGGCAATCACCCGTGGAGGGAGAATCTGCCCCTTTACAACTAAGAAGGTATTGAAGTTATTGAATATGGATATATTAAGGGACTATCCAGATTTAATGCTCTGTGGAGAGATGGTAGGATTGAATAATCCCTATGTTCCCAATTACTACCAAGAAGTGGATAATATAATTTATATAGATAAAAACACCACTATTACAGAGAACTTAGGTTTTTATATATTTGATATGAGAAATAGGGAGACAAATATACCTCTCCTTATAGAGGAGAAAAACAGGTTACTTGAAAAATACAACATCCCCCATGTAAAACCCTTAGGTATATTTAAAAAGGAAAATATAGAAGAGATAAAGAATATTGTAATGAAGTTAAATAATGAAAAAAGAGAGGGAATTGTTCTAAAGGATCCCAATATGCTTGTGGATCCTATAAAATACACTACCCATTATACTCAATATAATGATTTATCTGTGGCATTTAAATATCTCTTTGATTTAGGCATTGACTTTATGTTCAGTAGGCTAATAAGAGAGGGCTATCAATCCTTTGAATTCAACGAAGGAGAAAAAGAGCTGGAAAAAAGGGCCATATCCATAGGAAAGGCAATAGTATACCCCATGGTAGAATCCATAAAGATGGTTTCAAAGGGAGAATTGATTACAGAGGATTTTGAGTTATACTTTGATAGTGAAGGAGATATGGATGAATTTCTAAGGTATTTAAAAGAACTTCATATATCCTATGTTGTAAAGAAAAGAGAGGTACTAAATGGAAAATACAGAATTAAAATGGGTAGGGTATATCCTTCCACTAATGATAAAATAAAGAGTCATCTAAAGGGTAGTTTGTGGTAAAGAATAAAATAAATATAAAAATAATCTTTTTCTTAAAATTAAAATAATAATTATGATAAATAATTAAAATTTATTGAAAAAATGAAAAAATATAATAGAAAAAGAGAATTAATAAAATTATTATATATTTTATATGAAAAGGGTTTCCTCTGGACATCCAGTGCTTAGGAGTGTAGGGAAAAGGAGGGTAGGTTATGGGATTTCTACTTTTTAAGTATTTACTTTCGTTTATTTCTCTAAATGTTTAATTTTTTCCTATATTTTAGGACTTAGATTATTTTATTTTTTTATTTTTTTTAATTTTTAATTTTAATTATTTTTTTTTATATTTTAGATTATAGTTTAAAAAAATTATGTTTTTAACCATATTTTTTATTTTTTTATAATTGTATTAATAATTTTTATAATTATTATCCTTTATAGAATCCTAATAAAAATTAAAATTTTTGTTTATTATAAAATAAGCATGTTTATAACTATAAAAAAATAATAAAAATATATAAAATTGAGATTAATAGATAAATGTAGGATTTTTTTATGTTTTTATTCCTCTTTAGGTATTTTAAAATTTTTGATTATATATTTTATTTTAATTATCCTTTATTTTTTTATATTATTAATTTTAAATAAATTATTTAATGATTATTATTTTATTTTTTTTATTGATTTTGGAATTAAGGTTTTAATATAAACATTTTTGCTTAAAACATTAAAAAATCATAAACTGCCATTAATAAACTTCTCAAAGTTCTCCCTATTCCAACTACCAAAGTACGTATGCTTTCCCTTTAAATTTAAGTGATTTAATGTTAAATTATCTTTAAAATAGAGTAATTTAGGTACCCTTGCAAAGACATCTATCTGCCTCCCCTCTACAAAGATAAAAAATGGTTCCATATAGTTTATGTTTGGATTGGAATAGGATATATTTACTATTGCAGGATAGTATCCCTTTGTATTTTCTCCTAAGATTAAATCCCTTAATCTACTTAAAATGGATCTTTTAATAAATACATACTGATATTGAAAGGGTTTATTATTATAATGTAAAATACCCTTTTCAATGCATCCATTGTTTAATTTTTTATTAAAATCCTCTATGGACTTTGCCAATTTTTTTCGATATTTTTTAATTAATTCCTCACTGGGCAACTCTTGAGAGGATAGGCATCTTTTAATTTCATTATACTTCTTTAATTTATAGAGGGCATTTAATTTGGAGATATACTCCCTTACTTCAATATTATATTTTTTCAAATAATAACATTTTCCAAATATCAATTTTGGAAGATAGGGCACATATTCCCTTGGAACCTTAGCAATCATTTTTTCAATAATTAAAGAACCTAATTTCCTTTTTTCATTATGATTTAGGGAGTTCAAGGTATTGGAAGGATCAAATCCATTTTTCTTTAAAAATACAATATATTGAGATTCCTTTCTAAAAATGGGAACCTCATTGAAGTACCTTAGGGATTTAAATAATGGATAGTTTTTTCCATACAGTGTTAGATCATTTCTCTCAATAATGCCAAGTACTTTAAGTTCATTTCTATATTTAGATATATCATTACCAGTATAGATCCCATAGAGTATCTTGGAAAAGTTCCCAGTGTTGTCCTCCTTATTGGATAATTTATAAAGTTCATCCAATAACATAGTTAATTTCCCTATTTTTAAGTGTATTTTAAATGTATTTATAATCATACTCGTTAGATACTTTAAAATCAAAATCAATAATAAAAAAAGATTATGAATATAAAGAATAATAAATGAATAAAAATAATAAAGGATAATAATTTTACTCCTTAAAAAAATTCCCTCTATCCTTCATGCTCAAAAATATAAAGGAAAAAAATCTTTTGATGTTATTATTTTTTACTCTCATTTTATTTTTTTATATTTTATATTTTTTTAAATTATTTTTTATTCTTTTAATAATTATTTATTTTATTTTTTACATTTCTTAATTAAGATTTTTTATTAATGTTTAACACTCTCTTTAAGAATTTGTTCTAATTTAATACTTAAAGGACTTCCTCTCACTTCAGTGCTTAGGGATATGGGAGAAAGGAGGATAGTGGTAGGAATTTCTACTTCTTAAGTATTTGCTTTTCTTTATTTCTTTAAATATTTAATTTTTCTCCATATCTTAGGATTTAATTATTTTTTTAGATATTTAATTTTATTTTTTTATTTTTTTTAAATTATTATTTTATTTTAATATTTTTATTTCCTTTTATCTTAAAATTTGAATTATTTTATTATTTTGTCATTTTTTATATTATAAATATAGTTTAAGGTATTATATCCCTACTATAATTATCTAAATAAATCTAATTAACTCCCTTATGGATTCCTCTATATTCTTGGATTTAACAACCCCTGAGGCTAACAATACTCCCTCTGTTCCTAATTCAAGTGCTGCTTCAACATCCTCTCCTTTAGAGATACCTGCACCACATAGTATTATTACATTTTTATTTATTTTTCTAACTTCCCTTACAGTCCCCTCTACAATCTCTGGATTGGCCTTGGACACTGGAATACCTGATCCTATTAATTCAGGGGGTTCTATAGCCAACATATTAGGATCCATAGCAGATACGGCTTTGGAAACCCCTATATTATTTGTACAAACTATTGCTTCTAAATTATTTTTCTTTGCAAGTTCAATGGCCCTCTCCAAATCTGCCAATATCATCCTTTTTTCAGAATGATTTAATAAACTTCCCTTTAAACCACAATCAAGAAGACTATCTACAAGAATACTTCCAGTATTGCTCCCAGGAGATATGGCATCAAAGTGCTGGGCATACACAGGAATATCTACATTTTCCCTTATCATTCTCAAATCTAAGAACTGTGGGCATACCCCTATGGTTATACCATTCTCCTTAGAAATTTTTTCAGAGATCTTTGCTATCTCTAATCCTTTCTTACCTATACTTTCTTTGTAGGTTTTATAGTTTATAATTATTATAGGTTTTATAATATCACCATCTTATTATTTTTTTATGGTAAAAAATATAATATTTAAACTTAAATCTAATGTTGTAAAATAAAGAGAACAAAGAGGATAGTATATTAATAAAGAAATACTTTAAGATTATCTAACTTAGGTTAATTATGGGCTTTTAATAAATCCTTTAAAGGGTTCCATCTATTCTCCAGTGTTTGGGGGTATTAGGGAGAATAATATGGGATTTTTACTTTTTATGTTTTTATTTTTTTTAATATAATTTTTTAATTTTTTATTTCCAATGTTAATTAATTTTTTAATAATTTTTTTATTAGATTTTTAATTAAGGATTTTTATTTTTATAAGTAAGTTTATGAATTTTAAATTTAGTCAAAAATACATAACCCCTTAAAGTATAATCCTTTTTATCCTATAAGGATTTTACTTGCTCTCCTAGTGCAGAGTATTAATAGGATATTATAGGATTTTACTTTTTTATGTTTTTACTCCTTTTTAGGCATTAATATTTATTTTATATTTTATATTAATTATCTTTTTATTTTTATTTATTTTTTATAGATTTTATAATGTTTATTTTAGAAATAATAATTTTTTTATATTTTTTAATGGCTTTTTGATAATTATTATTTTTTTATTAGATCATTTTAGAATACAGAATTTTATTATGATAAGTAATTATATTTATGACTATAACCTACTTTTTTATTAACTTTAAGGCCTCTTCAACATCTCCATTCTCATGGACAACCATGGATATTGCCCTTGTAATACCTGAAACATCCCTATGCTGGAACACATTTCTTCCAGTGGCAACTCCCAAAGCCCCAGCCTCTATGGCGTCTTTAACCATCTGTAAGAACTCCGGTCCCCCTGCAATTATAATTGGAGCAGGGCATCCCTTTACAACCTCCCTAAAGGAATCTATGTCTCCAGTGTAGTTTGTTTTTATTATATCGGCTCCCAACTCGGCACCAAGTCTTGCAGCATGGGCCACAACCTCTGGATCCTTCTCATCCTCTATTTTCTCGCCCCTTGGATACATCATGGCTATTAATGGTATTCCCCAGTACTCACAAACCTCAGAGATACTACCTAAATCCTTATACATTTCGTCATCACTATCTGCCCCAACATTTACATGGATAGATACAGCATCTGCTCCCATCCTTATGGCCTCCTCAACTGAAGTTACTATGACCTTCTTATTTGGATCCTGGGAAAGGGATGTTCCAGCAGATAAGTGTATTATTAAACCAATATCCTTTCCATATCCTCTATGTCCATGCCTTACTATTCCCTTATGTACCAATACAGCATTTGCTCCACCATCTGCCACAGCATTAATGGCCTCCCTCATATTTTCCAATCCCCTTACTGGCCCTGATGAAACTCCATGATCCATTGGGATGATTACTGTTCTCCCTGAATTTTTATTAAAAACTCTCTCCAATCTAATAACTTTACCTATATTCTTAATATTTTCAAATATTTTCATAAAAACACCCTAATTATGCTATTTGCTTCGATAGGTTAATATGGTTATATTATATTTTATTATATAATGGAATTTTATATATCATAATTAGTTATTTTAATTTTTGATCATATATGATAATTTATTTTATATTTAAATTTTAAATTTATTTATTATTTCATTTATTTAATTAAATTTTTATTAATATTTTTATATTTTTTTAAATATTTTATTGAATTATACCATATCCAATTAATCTCCATCTTGAACTTATTCTCCTACTTAATGCAACTCTATCTCCCTTATCAGCACACACTGGAAGTTTTAATTTTATATCTGCAATATCCTCCCTTGCAGAAAGAATAATCCCCACAGTTGTGGCAGTTCCTATATTCAACATCAATACCTCATTTGATCTCAAGGGTTCAATTTTTATTTCCTCCTTTGTACCTACAACCCTTTCAAGAAGTTTAACTTTCATAGTGAATCTATCAAGGGTCTCAGGGAGGGTTCCTGGCTCTCCTGCAACACTACCACTTAGGGCATCTGACTTTGTAAGGGCAGGATCTAACTCTGTTCCAACTCCTACTAATCCCCCAGGAAAGGCCTTTTTTACCTTTGAACCTCCAACTCCAAGGGAGGTAATTTTTGTTATGATAGGTTCCCAATAGGTCTTATTCCCCTCAGTTACCTTTAAACCGGGTTTTATTTCAATTTCCCTTCCAACTTCCAACATTCCCTGAATAATACTTCCACCAATTACCCCCCCTTTAAGGTCCTTTATTTCACAACCAGGTTTATTTATATCAAAACTTCTTGCAACATACATTCTTGCTGGAAGGTTAGGATCCCTCTCAGGAGTTGGAATAAGATCCTGGATGGCATTTAAAAGTACATCAATATTTGCTCCATGATGGGCAGATACAGGAATAATAGGGGCATTCTCTGCAACAGTACCCTTTACAAATTCCTTTATTTGTTCATAATTTTCCTTAGCCCTCTCCTCACTTACAAGATCTATTTTATTTTGCACTATTATTATGTTTTTTATACCAAGGGCATCTAAAGCCATTAGATGTTCCTTTGTTTGAGGTTGAGGGCATTCCTCATTTGCTGCAATAACAAGTATTGCTCCATCCATTAGGGAGGCTCCTGAAAGCATTGTAGCCATAAGGGTCTCATGACCTGGGGCATCCACAAAGGATACCTTTCTTAATATTTTAGTTCTTGTACCACACTTTGGACATTTGCTATTTACAGTATAGGCATCAGGCTCAGGGCATTTTGGGCATTTTCTTATTTCACAATCTGCATAGCCTAACCTAATGGTAATTCCCCTTTTTAATTCTTCACTATGGGTATCAGTCCATACTCCTGTAAGTTGTTTTGTTAGACTTGTTTTTCCATGATCCACATGTCCAACCATACCAATATTTAACTCTGATTGTCTAATTCTCGCCATATTATCCCTCAATTATAGTTCCCAATTATTATAGTTCTTAAGTATTGTTTTTCGTTATTTTGATTATGTTATTAAATAATATTTTAATTACTTCATTGTTAATTTATTTCAATTAGTTTTAATTATTATAAATATTATTAAATATGTGATATAGATTACTTAATTAATAAGATATTAACTATTTTTATATTATATATTATTAAAATTTTTAAAATTATAACTTAAAATAATAAACTAAAAAAAAATATTATATAATATAAAAAATTAAATTTTTTATTATATATAAGAACATATATAAATTTAATTAATTATTTATGGACCTGTCCATTTTAACATAAACACCACATCAGTTTATTATAGTACAGAAAAAAACTTACAAAAGAAATTCCAGTTTCTAACAGAATTCTTAGCAGTAATAGAGCAGAGAAAGATCCTTACCTCTCTTCAGAGAAGAAAACACTGATTCAATTAATCTTCTCTGCCCAAAGGTTTTATACTCAAACCTTAAATTAAGACTTTTTAGAACACTAACTACCCATGAAGTGATCTATAAGGAATTTTACTTTATTCCTACAATACATTAATACTTCCCTTACAAAGGATCTCGTAGTTAAATAATTTCTTGTTGCATAAACTTTCATTAGAGTTAATTCATTCTCAACTCTACAGGGAATAAATGTAATAACGCTTTTTCCCACTTTAACAATAGTTTCATTTGTTAATTATAATATTTTTCATGTGGACATATCATAAAAAGTATAATTTATTTAATTATAAATAATTATTAATTTATTCTTATTCTCTTATGATAAATTGTAATAAAAAATATAAAATCTATAAAAATAATTTTTAATTTAAAACAATTATAAAAGAAAGACCCTAAATAACAAAGAGGTATTACTATCCTATAGTATAGTAAGAAATATAAGATACTACCTCCCTTTTAGTATAGAAAATCAAGAAAAAATAACTTTAAAAGATTAATAAGTCCATATATTTTAGTTGTCTTAAAGTTTCTTAAGAAATAAATTAATATTATGTACTTATATATTAAAAAATAATTGGTGGTTCTATGATAGATGCCCATACCCACTTGGACGTTAGAAGTTTTGAAGACCTGGAAAAAATGGCATTATGTGGGATTGAAAAAATAATTACCTGTGCCCATGATCCCTATAAAATGAGTACTCCTGAGGTTTATTTTGATCATTGGGATAGATTGATTAAAATGGAGACCAAAAGAGGTTCATTGGCAGGAATAGATGTTAAAGTAGCCCTGGGGGTACATCCCATGGGATACCCAAAGGAATGGCCCACATTAATAAAGAATCTACCAAAGTACTTAGACAATGAAAATGTTGTGGCCATTGGAGAGACAGGACTTCACCATTTAAATGAAGATGAGAAGGATCTTTTAAAGGAACAACTGTATGTTGCAATTGATTACAATATGCCAATAGTAATCCACACTCCTGAAAAAAACAAAAGAGAGGCCTTAGTGGAAATATTAAAAATATTAAAGGAGGTAAATATAAGGGAGGATCTGGTTATGATAGACCATATAAATAAAGACACAATAGATTTAGTAAGAGATATTGATGTATATTTGGGATTAACAGTACATCCTATGAAAATAAGTCCAATGGAGGCATTGAAAATCATAAAAAACCATAATAAAAAGTTTATATTAAGTAGCGATCTGGGAAGTTTAAAATCTGATATATATGCCCTACCTAAGACAAAACTACTTATGAAGAATAACAACATAAAGGATGATAAAATAAGAGATATACTATATAAAAACCCAAAGGAATTTTATAGATTGTAATTATATCGTAATAGTTAATATATTCTAATTTAGATTTTTTCTCTTTTATATTTTTGGATTTAACAGGGATATAACTTAAATAAATTATACTTTTTATAACTGTTTTAAATTATAGTTAAGAACATAATTCTCTGAACTCATCACCTAAAAATTTATTAATCCAACTCCCTGCAAATGATATAGATCCTGTTAATATTTTGAAAGATTTAGAAATTATTTCCTTTAATTTTTTTATATTCAATGGGGATTCCTCAGAAATGTATCTTTTAACACTTTTCCAAACATATTCTATAGGATTCAAATCTGGAGAGTAAGGGGGGAGATATACTAACTGGATGTCCAGTTTCTCAGATTCTTCTTTAACCTTCTTTGCATGATGAGTTCTAAAATTATCTAAGATAACAACAATTCTCTTCTCAGGATTAACCTCCCTTATCCTCCGGAGAAAAGATATAAAGTCTTCAATCTTGTTACTATCTGGGAAATCCACCACGCTCTTTCCATTTAAAGGATAGAATCCTATAACTTTAACTTTAAGATAGGTAGCAACTTTTCTAACAAATCCACCAAAGTTCCAGAATCTTGCTCTGTTTACATTCCCTTCAACTGCCATCTCATCGATGAATCCAACTATTATATCATTGATTTTTACTTTATTCAAGTTTTTTTTAAAATCTCCTCAGCATTATCTGGCTTTCTATAATCTTTCTGATAGGGCTTAGTATATCTCATGCCAAAAGATCTTAGAATCCTTCTGATGTGATATAATGAGTATTTTATTCCAAATTTTTTCTCTAATAACTTCTGTACTTCTTTTGTTGTCCATGAATCTTTTCCCTTTAGAATATTCTCAAGTTCCTCTTTATTATTCTTTGTAAGTTTGGATGGTCTCCCTCCTCTAGATTTTGGAAGTAAACCATCATATCCTTCTGAATTCCATTTTTTTAGATATACATAGCCTGTAGTCTTAGAAACTCCTATTGCTTCTGCTGCTTTTTTAACATTCATTTCTTTGTAGAGATACTTTATAAAATAAAGTTTTTTAAGGAGTGCTGCATCCTTCTGCTCTCTAATCTTTCTATTTAGTTCTTCTTCTGATAAATGTTTTATAACCTTATAAATGCATTTTCCACTCATGTTATTACATTGTTATAAGTTATAACATTTAATATATTCATGCCATTATATAAAGTATGAGTTCAAGGAATTATGTGCTTGACTATAAAAATTATTTTTATAGATTTTATAGTTTATATATCTTATAACCTTGTTCTTATAAAGCAACTATGGTGCATTATAATAAAAAATAATTAAAAAATAATGAATAATCAATATTTTTAAACCTTAGTTCCTATCACCTATTAAGGATAGAAATTAAAAGATTATCAAACTAAGAACAATCTTAACAAATAGACCCCTTCTACTTACGGCCCGTATATATTAATCTGAAGTTATCTACAACTGAGAAAAATGTTAATTTTCTTTTTCAATTTAGAGAGGAACCTATAATACTCCTGTTCCTTATCACCCTCAATAATGTTCTCTCTTTTCACTGTAATGAATGTAACATCCTTTTTCTTCATTTTTTTAGAGAACTCCCTGCTCAATATATCCTTTATACCTATGATAGTTTCTTCTTTTAACCTTTTAGTAAAATCCTTTTTTCCTTGAGAATAGATAATATGTTTTTTTCCAGTACTTATGTAAAGTAGGTTAATATACCTTCTATCTGTTACACAGGTTATCTTGTAGCCGTGGTATCAACTTATTATATCTAATTTTGGGAATAGTTTCTCTTCAATAAAATGAGTATAAGAATGCTTTATAACCTCATTAAAGTGCAGATGCAAGAATTAAAAGTCATAAAATTATGCAGGGATATTGCCTCCCTATTGGTCTTAGAGGGATAGTGTTTATCTATAACTGGTTTTATTAATTCTCTTATTCTTTTATTTCTTTTGTATATTTTTCTACTGGGTTCATAATGTTTGTATAGGTTATTATTTATATTATTTTTGATGGGAAGTAGGGTTAATCATATTAAATATAAAAACTAATAAAAGAAGAAGTTTAGAAAGGAATTTATAAATATAACCATATACGGAGAAAGAAGGGATAAAATAGGATAAAAAGAGTTCTTAAAAAATTTTACATCATAAGAAATTCTATGGAGGAAGAAATATTAAAAAGCAATTAAGTTTAGGAGTTGTATAGTCGAGAACATATTTCCTTAAACCATATTTATGATATAAAAATAAATAAAAAAATAAGATAAAATTAAAAATAATAAAATTAATCTAAATTTTATAATATAAGGAAAAATAAAAACATTTAAAAATATAAGAGAAAAAATAGATACATAAAGAGACAAAAAATTAAATACTTAAAAAGTAGAAATAAAATAGAATGTAATACTTAAAGACCTCTTCCTACATCCCTAAGCACTGGAAATGCAGAGGAAGTTCTTTAAGTAGATTAATATACTATAATAAGTTTAAAATATTATGTGCCTAATTATAATTTTAAGGTATTATGTACTCTATAATAATATATATGTTCTTGACTATATTTATTTTTTTAAATTTTTTAAATAATTATTATTATTATTTTTTATTATTTTTTTAATAGTTTTTATTAATGTTGGATATGCTCTTTAAAAATAAAAAGATAATAGGGTCTTCTTTATATTCCCATCTAAATAATTTCTAAATACTCTCCTTTTATATTAAATCTAAATCTAAATACCTTCCTCATTAAGGGGACAGAAGGAAAATGCTTATTTACAACAAATACTAAATTATAGGCGTGTAATCACGAT
>JAHEQB010000031.1 GCA_019561555.1 Methanothermococcus sp. SCGC AD-155-C09 | reverse complement strand
TGAAAAAAGGGATAGAAGACCTATAGCCATTGATGAAAAAACAGAGATTGGAACACTCAGGTCTTTGTCTGAAGTGCTATAGATGTTGATATCAAAGAATATTTAGCCATATAGTTAGAGAGCTTTGTAGCATTCTATAATCTCTGGAGGTCATTAATTTGATAGTTCTCCTTGATAACTTCTTAACTTATCAGTGCCATTGTTATATATAATGTTTATTTTATGTGGGGTAGGGCAATTGTTCTTTATAATTAATTTTTAAAAATAATGAATTTTAATTATAATTTTTAATTATTAAATATAATTATATCCCTTTTCAAAGGCCAATATGTTCTTTTCTCCAGTACCCTTAGGCACACTGTCCAATATTGCCTTTTCCATGGCTTCCTTGGACACTATATTGGTTATTTTTGTAAGGGATCCTAACATTACAATATTGGCCACAATCTTTAACCCTATCTCCTTATAGGCAATCTCAGTAAATGGGATTTCATATACTTTAACATTGTATTTCTCTTTATAACCCTCTGGTACTGTAACTAAGTCCCTATCTACAATAACTACCCCCTGATCCTTAATATCCCCACCATAGGAATCAAAGGCTGGCTGAGACATACAAACCAATACATCAGGCTTTATAACCTTTGGAAAATCTATAATATCCTCGGAAATTACAACCTCAGATCTACTTGCCCCACCCCTTGCTTCAGGTCCATAGGATTGGGTTTGTACTGCATTTTTATTATCATAAATAGCCGCACTTCTACCTAAGATTACACCAGATAAAACAATCCCCTGGCCTCCAAAACCAGATATTCTAAACTCTTTTCTCATAATTTCACCTAAATCTTATTATTGTTTATCTACTATTTTATGTAAGGATCTTAAGCCTTCAGTGAATTCTGGTTTTTCAGTGTTTAAAAGTTCCCCTATTATTATTTTATTGTTTAACTCCTCTTTGGGCAAGTCTTTGGCCTTTTTAATATTTATGGTGATTTCCTTGAATAATCTCATCATATCCACTGGATTCCTTGAAATATTGAATCTACCATAGTAAGTATGGCATTGGGCAATTACCTCAATAAAGGAGAATCCCTTTTTAGAAAGTCCCTTCCTTATACTGTTTGATAGTTGTATAGGATGGGCTGTAGTCCACCTAGCCACATAGGTTGCCCCTGCTGCAATGGCTAACTCACATAGATCCATGGTATTTTCTATATTACCATAGGGGGCTGTAGTGGCCTTTTTCTCATGGGGGGTAGTTGGTGAAACCTGTCCTCCTGTCATTCCATATATATGATTATTTACACAAATAACTGTAATATCTATATTTCGCCTACAGCCATGTATGAAGTGATTCCCACCTATTGCCGACAAATCTCCATCTCCTGTAAATACAACAACCTTTTTATCATGAAGAACTGTTTTTATTCCTGTAGCAAATGCTATTGGCCTTCCATGGGTTGTATGAAGTGAATCACAATATAAATAACCAGGTATTCTGGAGGAACATCCTATACCTGATGTGGCAATATAGTCCTCAGGTTTAATGTTTAATTTATCAATTGCATTAGTAAAACAGTTTAATACTATGCCATTTCCACATCCTGAACAGAAAATATGGGGAAGTCTGTCCTCTCTCATATATTTTAATGCTGGATGCATTTACTCACCTCATCATATGATATATAAAAATATAATGAATGGTACTGACTAATAGATATATCTAAAAAAGATGTAAATAATAGAATATACTTATAATTACAACATTTATTGATATTTAAAATTATAGAATTAATACTATATATAATTTTAGCCCTATTTTATTAAAATTAATATAATTACAACCTCCCCATAACTACTTTGTGGGTAAGTTCAAAAATCACTCCCCCTAATTCATTGCCAATATCCTGAAGTTCTAAACTATCAAGTTCTATACTTTCACTTTTTATAGATACCACAACAGGTAAAAATTTATAGGCAATTTCTATAATATCCAAGGGCTTACAAAATAATTCTAGGGCAATAAGGCCATAAAATCCCACATTTTTATAGGGCTCCTCTTTTTCTAACTCCTTTGTAATAACCTTATTTATAATTACATTATCTTCAAGGGATAGGAGTATCCTTTTAATTACCTCTTCCTCAGAGGTACCATATCCCTCAAAAACTGCCTTTGCTTTTATAAGGCCCTCCTCTTCCTCAAATGCAAATAATTCATCCTCATCATATTTTCCCTTTTTATAATCCTCTAAATTAATGGTTATGTTTTCATTTATGGGTATATTGAAGGCCACATTGTATCTCTCATAAAAATTCTTAAAAAAGGTTATTATATGGGCCAGGGCCTCCCCAAACTCCTTAGGATCAACTTTTAATTTAGGGGGTTCTATAACATCCAAATCAGCAGAATAGTTTAAAGGGAATTTTATATACTCTAAAAAGGAATTAAATGATATTTTTAACTCTGTAACTATGGTATAGAGATCATCTTCTAAATCCTCTTCAACAGATAGAATATCACATTTATATTTACTTTTAATATCATTTACTAACTTTTCAAATTCCTCCTTTACAATATTCTCATTATTCCCCTTAATCTCCTGATAGGATATAATTTCAATCATATTTTCACCAAAGATTATAAAAAATTTAAAATAAAAAAAATTATTATTAATTATTATTATAGTTAAATACATAATATTTTAAACTTATAATTACAACATAAAAATTATAATAAACATGCAACATTTAAACTTATTATAATATAGTAATCTAATACTTAAAGAATTTACTCTGCACGTCCAGTACTTGGATTGTAGGGAGGGAGATGGTGGTAGGGGATTCTACTTTTTAAGTATCTGCTTTCTCTCATATCCTTAAGTAGTATGGGATTTCTACTTCTTAAGTATTTACTTAAATACTTACTTTTCTTTTATCTTTTTAAATATTTATTTTTTCTTTTATATCTTAGAATTTAGATTAATTTTATTTTTGTTTTTTATTTTAAAACCCTTTATTATTTTATTTTTATCTTAACTATCCTTTAATTTTAATTTTTTAAATTATTTTTTATTATTTTAATATTTTTTTAATTATTTTATTTTTTTATGGATTTAGTATATTAATCTTCTTTATTTATCATAATTATTTATTATCTCCTTAATGAATACCTATCAATTACAAAATCTCTATCAAGGGAAGATAAAAAACTTCCTAACTTAGGTCCATAATTCTTTCCAAGGAATATCCTATAGGATGCTAAAAAGGCCTCCTTTGGATTTAATCCTATCTCCTTTGCACTGTTGTATATTGATTCATGTAGATCTATTCCCTGGAATTCTATTTCCTTTAATCTTTCTTTAAATAAATTTATCCATTCTTTCTGCCTTTCATTTAATTTATTGTATTCCTCAATGGCCTCCTTAAGATCTATTATGGTTAATACCTCTCCATAATTTAGGGCCCAATTTCTTGCCATATACAATCTATCTTTTAATCTCTCAAAATCCTGTTTATCTATTTTATCAATATCCCCATAATTATTTCTCCTTAGGATCTCCAATACTCTATCCATATCTATTTCATTCTTCTCAGTATTGTAGGCTATTTGAGAGATTACAACACAGAACCTATAGGGTATCTGTAAAGGTAATTTATCTGGTATTTTGGGAGTTGAAATCTCATAAAGTCTTATTTTATCCCTTTCATTTTCATTTAACTCCTGGCCATTATTCATTTTATCTATTAATTCAAAGTAATTTCTCTCCAATTCATCATAGTCCTCTACAAGATTGGGTATTGTTTTTAAATCAAAATCAATATGCTTTGAGGGCTTACTTCTCAAAAGTAAATACCTTAGAACTTCAGGATGGCATATTTTTGTCCAATCCTTAACTGCAAATACCACTCCAGATGAGGAGGACATTGGCACTGATTTTTCTCCTATTTTTAATTGTATCCATTCATAGATTATCTTTTCAGGGGCCTGATAATTATAAACTGCCCTGGCTATTTTCACCCCTGTATCATATGAGCCCCCTGAGGTCCCATGATCCTTGCCCATAGGTTCTGCCACTACTTTAAATAAACTCCATCTTGCTGGCCAATCTACTCTCCAGGGTAATTTACCCCTGCCCTTAAATGGCTCCACCGTATTACTATGCCCACAGGAGCACCTATAATCCACTGTTTTTTCTTCAGGATTGTAATTTATTACCTCTGTGGTGTTCAATTTACCACAACTTTCACATAGTATATTTAATGGATACCAATCCTCATTAAGGGGATCTTTCCTGTATTTATTTAATATATCCCTTATTTTTTCTCTGTTTTCAAGTGCAAGTACTATAGCCTCATCATATAGTCCATCTTTATAGCATTCATCGGCCTTATAAAGGGTTAATTCAATACCTAAATCCTTTAAACTATTTAAAAAGGGATTTAAAAAGTGATCAGAATAGTTTTTACAACATCCCTCAGGGCAGGGGATTTCACTTAAGGGCATACCAACATACTTTTCATAACTTTCAGGTAAAAAGGGATAAACCTTTCTAAGGGGGTCATAGGTATCGGCTATAAATATAAGTTCAGAATTAACATTGCAATTTAAAAGGCCCTTGTAAAGCCCATCTGCAGTGATGGTCTCCCTTGCATTGCCTATGTGGATATGTCCCGAGGGAGTAATTCCACAGGCCACAAGATATTTTTCAGGATTCTGCTTTTCTCTTTTTTTAATTATTTTTTTGGCCATTGCATCAGTCCAGTGCAAATAATCTCCTCCTTTTCTTATTTTTTAATTATTTCTTATTATTACTTTTTAATTATTTTTTTGAATTATTTTTATAATCTGTACATAACTTCAAATCTCTTCTAAGAATTTTAAAACATTTCTTAGGTGTATGAACTTTATTGATTAATCTTTAAAGTTAATCTTTTCTAAATTTTTATTCAAGAGTATTCTTTATTTTATTTTAACGTAAGTAGTGATCTCTTCTGTGATTTAGGGTTTTTTTCATTATTATATTTTGAATATAATTAAATATTTATGGTTCTTTTTCCATTTTCTTGGATATAATGCCTGGTTTTATAACTCTTATAACTTTACTATTTTTTAATGCTCCTTACCCTATAGGAATGTCCTATATTTAAAGCCTTTTGAGGAATTTTATGTCTTTTTATGGATTTTTATCTTCCAATCCATATCCTTAGGTGTTTTGCTATTTATAATTTTCTTTTTTTTATTTTTATTTTTTTTATTCCTTCTTTTTATCCTTTTTATTTATTTTTACCCATAATATGGTAACTTTTTTAAGAAATAATTTTATATTTTATTCTATATTTTTTATTGTTCCTTTAATTTTATTATGTTTTTTAAAGATTTTTATTATTTTTTTAACTATTTTATTTTCTTATTACAATAACAATTATTTTTATTTGATCCAATAAAAAAATATAAAAAAATATTTTAATCAAATATAAAAAAATTAAAAAAAGAAATATAACAATAAAATATTATAAAAATTTTTAATTTTCTATTTTTATTATTTTATAATTCCATAATTTTATGTTTTCACTATCATTCATCCTTAATACCATATTCCTTCCGTAAATCAATAGTTTGATGTAACTCTGGACCTGTGGATATAAGGGTAACAGGCACTCCAACCCTCTCTTCAATTTCTTTGATAAATCTCTTCCCTTTTTCACTTAAGTCCTCATAATTGGTAACACCATAACATTCACTGTCATACTTATCTAAGCAAGTTAGGGCCATCTGGGTAGCACCATTTAATCTACAGGCCCTCTTTGCCAAATTATAATCAAAATAACCTATTCTTCTCCTTCGCCCAGTAACTGTTCCATACTCTACAAGATTTAATCTCTCTGCCTCTTCAAGGGACATTTCAGTTGGGAAGGGCCCCTCTCCTACCCTCGTAGGATATGATTTAAATACCACTATAACCTCATCAATCTTTGTAGGTCCCACTCCAACATCGGCTGCAAATGATGAAGCCGTTGTATCCTTTGAGGTAACATAAGGATAACTTCCATAGTATAGGGATAGTAAGGTACCCTGGGTTCCTTCAATTACAATATTTTTATTGCCCTCCTCTAAGGTCTCATTTACTAGGTTGGATACATCTCCCAAGTATTCCTTTAATACTTCAATATCCTTGGCAAGTTTTAATGTTCTCATGGCTCTATCAACATTTGCTGGACCACATCCTGTTCCAGTGGAGCCTATTTCCTTAGATAGATGGCTATTTGATTTATCCATCTCCTTATGTTTTTCCTCAATAATTCCACAGTTGTAATCCACCACTATCCTATTTTTTATATTAAAGTCACTAAGCATTTCTATTTCTTTTAAAAGTACCTCTGGATCGACTAACACTCCTGCTCCAATGGCAAGTATGGAGTCTCTATTTGGAAACCCTGTAGGCACCATTCTTATACCGTAGTTTTTACCATCAACTTCAACAGTATGCCCTGCATTGGGGCCTACTCCTCCCCTTGCAACAATATAGGGATTATCCTTGTTGCATATATAACTAATAATTTTACCCTTCCCTTCGTCGCCCCATTGGCCACCAACTACTATTGTACATGTCATCCATTGACCTCCATAAAATTAACCCTAATTATATTGGATGGTGATATATTTAAAGATTACTATTTTGCAGGTATTATTTATTTTCCATATATGTATTATAATTCTGAGGTTATAAATAAATAATGTTTTAATTTTAAAAAAATTTATAAAAACAATATTAAAGTAATTTTAAATGATATAAAATATAATTAATTTATGAATTTATTAAATTAGTAGGAATATTAATATATTTTATTACAATATAAAAAAAAATTATTAATTTAATAATAAAAAATATAATTATTAAAAAAAATAAAATAATAATAAAAAATAATATATTTATAAATAATAAAAAATAAATTATTAATTAAAAAATAAAAGGTTTTTAAGGTTGATATAATGAAGAGATTAATAATGTTAAGTTTATTATTATCTCTAAGTTTGTTTAACGTAGTTCATGCTCAGGAATATAGTATGTTGTGGAAGCATGAGACAGATGATCGAGTTAGATCAGTATCTATAACTCCAGATGGGGAACACATTGTTGCTGGAAGTGATGATTATAATGTTTATCTCTTCAACAGAGAAGGGAAGTTGTTATGGAAGTATAAGACAGATGGTAGTGTTTATTCAGTATCAATAACTCCAAATGGGGAGTATGTGGTTGCTGGAAGTTGGGATAATCACGTTTACCTCTTCAACAAAGAAGGGAATTTGTTATGGGAGTATAAGATAGATGGTATTGTTAGATCAGTATCAATAACTCCAAATGGGGAGTATGTGGTTGCTGGAAGTTGGGATAATCACGTTTACCTCTTCAACAAAGAAGGGAATTTGTTATGGGAGTATAAGATAGATGGTATTGTTAGATCAGTATCAATAACTCCAAATGGGGAGTATGTGGTTGCTGGAAGTTGGGATAATCACGTTTATCTTCTTGCTTCATTACATATGATATCAAAAATATAGTCAAGAACATAATTATCTAAACTATACTTTATATAATAACATGAATATATTAAGTAATGATCACATAAAATATTTATGTTATAAATATAACAATGTAATAACATGAGTGGAAAATGCATTTATAAGGTTATAAAACATTTATCAGAAGAAGAACTAAATAGAAAGATTAGAGAGCAGAAGGATGCAGCACTCCTTAAAAAACTTTATTTTATAAAACACCTCTACAAAGAAATGAATGTTAAAAAAGCAGCAGAAGCAAT
>JAHEQB010000030.1 GCA_019561555.1 Methanothermococcus sp. SCGC AD-155-C09 | reverse complement strand
AATTATTATGGTTAAAGACAAATACTTAAAATTATTTCTTAAGAACTTAAACAATATTTAAACTAAAATAAATATACTCTAATATATATGGAACTAATAAGAAGGATAATAAAAATTTAATTAATATTAAAAATAAAAATAATTTTTAATAAATAATAATCATTAAAAAATTAAAATATAAAAGAATAATAAAATAAAAAAATTTTAAGATTTTAAAATATTTAAAAAGAAATAAATATATAAAAGGTAGAAATTTCTTCATTGTTTCCTTACATTTCTAAGCACTGGAAAAAGGTAATTCCTCCTAAAGGGTTTATTATGGAATTCATAATTAAAATAAGATAGAGACTTAAAGCAATTCTCTTTTTATCTTGCCCTCTTAATTATTTTTATTTACATATTATATTTTATTGAATCCATCTATTAGCACTAAATTAATTTACTAACTTATTATAGGCCTTTTCTGCCATCTCATAGACCCTTTCTTCATTAATATTTATAAGTTCTCCATCATGTAGGACAACATCTCCATCTATTAAAACAGTATCCACTGCACCATTAAAGGAATAGATCAAATGGGACTTTATATTTTCATTGGGTATTAAATAGGATTTTTTTAGATCTATTAATACAATATCTGCAAGATATCCCTCAGAGAGCATACCAGAATTTAAATTAAGGGCATGGGCTCCATTTAATGTGGCAAATTTAAATGATTCTTCACCAGGGATAACTGTTGAATTTAAAGATACTCCCTTATGAATTAAAGAGGTTGTTTTTATTTCCTCAAATAGGTTTAAATTATTATTACTGCCGCAGCCATCAGTTCCAAGGGTAATTAAAATATTATTCTCCATAAGTTTTGGAATAGGGGCTATTCCTGAGGCTAATTTTAAATTACTAATTGGGTTATGGGATATGGTAATTTTTTTATTTTTTATAATATTTATTTCATCATCTGATAAATGAACACAGTGGGCAGCTATTACATCTACATCATCAAAAAATCCAAGGGAATTTAAATATTCAAAGGGCCTCATTCCAGTTCTTTCCTTTATATTTTTTACTTCATCCAATGTTTCATTCATGTGGATATGTAAAGGTATATTGTATTCCTTTGCCATTTCATGACTTGCCATTAAAAGTTCCTTTGAGCAAGTATAGGGAGCATGAGGACCAACAACAGGTTTTACCTTAGAATTATCTATTTTTTTAATGTTTTTAATGGTTTTTTCAGTGGCCTTAAGTTCCCTTTCCATCTTATCCTTATCAAATAGATCAATCATACCATAGGACAAATAGGCCCTAATTCCTGTCTCCAATACTCCCTTTAATATACCATCAATATGAAAGTACATGTCGTTGAATGTGGTTGTTCCACTTTTAATCATCTCTATGGCTCCAAGTAATGTGCCAACATATACTATGTCCTTATCTAATTTTGCCTCCATCTTCCAGATATAATTATTTAACCAATCCTTTAAGGGAATATCATCTGCAACCCCTCGAAAGAGAGTCATTGGTATATGAGTATGGGTATTTATAAGTCCTGGGATGGATAGTTTATTTTTACCATCTATTATTTTAACATCCTTTTTATTTATTTTTTCCTTGTTAATAAGGTCCCTTCCAATTTTTTTTATAATGTTGTTCTCAATTAATATGTCATAGGTATTATTTTTATTCCACAGTAGGGTTTCCCTTATAAGTAGCATATTTTCCCCTATTACAATTCTTTTAAATATTTTTAAATGGGTTTATTGTATAAAACCTTTAAATTTATAATTATATAAAAATATTTAGTATGGGGAAATCATCATAAAGAATTTAATTAAAAAATCCTAAAAAAATTAAAATAAAATAATCATTATTAAAAAAATAAAAATAAATGAAAAATAAGGAAATGATTAAAATAAAAATAAGAAATAAAAGAAGATTCTTAAAATATTAAAAAAATAAAAAATCCAATTAATAATTAAACATACAATCTCTTGAACTTATCATTATAAATATGGTAATCCTATACTTAAAGGGTTTCTCCTACACTTCCAGTGCTTGGGAGTGTATGAGGAAGGGAAATAGTGGCGTAGAATTTCTACTTTTTTATTTTTCTTTATCTCTTTAAATATTTATTCCCTTATATATTAAGATTTAGATTAATTTTATTTTTGTTTTTTATTTTAAAACCCTTTATTATCTTATTTTTTTTAAAATTATTTCCTTATTTATTTTATTATTTTTTATAGTATAGATTGTAAATTTAAGAAAAAACAAAAAATTAAAAATCCCATATTATATGTCCTATAATACTCTGAGCACTAAGAGAGCATATAGGATCCTTTGAAAGGATATAAATTATAAATGTTATACTCCATAAGATAGGGATTTAAAGTATCTATCTTTATTATATCTTATTCTCTTTTATAAAAAATATGTTTTTTCATAAGTGGTTTATTTTTTATTTATTATTTATTATTCCTTTATTTTTAATTTTTTTTATTTATTTTTAATTATTTTTATAGGGATTTATTTTAAAATTATTTTTTAAGACTATAGATATACATTAACATACAATTGTTTTAGTTCTTACACATCCTCCTCCATCTCCAACAGGAACACTTTGTCCATTTTTACCACAGTATCCAACACTTAATTTAAATTCATTGGTTACTCCATCAATATTATGAAGTATATTCATTATCTCCCCACTGAGGCCAGCATCTCTTAAGTGAGTTGTCAATTCTCCATTTTCTATTAAAAAGGCCTCAACAGCATTAAACTGGAATAATCCCTTTCCAGTATCAACCTGTCCCCCTCGGGATCCCTTTAAAAAAATACCATTTTTTGTATCCTCCAAAAGTTCCTCAAAATCCCAATCCCCAGGTTTTATATAGGTATTGCTCATTCTAACTAAGGGCCTATTTAATCCCTGGGCTCTTGCATTTCCAGTAACTTCCATATTCAACCTTCCAGCAGTTTCCCTTGTATGCAAATAACCTTTTAAAACTCCCTTTTCTATTATTGTTGTTTCCCTAGCCTTAACTCCCTCACTATCATACTTATAATATCCAAAGGAATCCTTTATTAGAGGATTATCTATTACATTTACATAATCACTTCCCACTACCTCATTTATTTTATCCTTAAATACACTATCATTTTGTAGAATTAGATCAGCCTCAGAGGCATGGCCAACAGCCTCATGAATAAAAACCCCTGTAAGTTCAGGATCTAAAACAACTTTAAACTCTCCTTTAGGACATACCTTAGCCTTAAGTAATCTTAATGCCCTATTTCGAGTATTTTCTGCCTTTTCATAAAGGGTATTTTTTTCTAAGATTTCAAAGCCATCCCCTCCAAGTCTCTCTGAGGCATACTGTAAATTATTATTATCCTTTGCAACAACTGTCATATTCATAAGTACTTTGGTTATTTCATTTTTTATTAGGGCCCCTTCACTACTGGCAAAGAGGGAGTTCCCCACAACATCAGAATAACCCACAGAGGAACTTGCTATTTTACCGTTATTATTTTGAGGATTGTTTTCCATTATGCAATTATGTACTAGGGTAATATACTCCTTTTTTTCTTCAACACATACATCCTTAGGGTTTATTTTTCCATTGGATTTAACATGGTCCCTATATACCTCTACATCCTTTAAAATTACAGTTTTTTTAGAATTTTCATTTGATAGTTTGGCAATTTTAAAGGCCCTATTTAAAAGGTTTTTAATCTCCCCAATCTCCACCTTATTTGAATTGACATATCCCCACCCATTTTTATAAAGTACCCTAACTATTACTCCTGTATTGATCCCTGAGGAAATCTCTTCAATACTTCCATCCTTTAAGATTATGTTATTTGATTCATTACATAATAACCTAATATCCCAATAGGTGTCCATAGAGATTTTTTCAATTTTTTCTAAGTGATGCTCTAATTCCATATATTCATTATTCATCCTTATCACCATTTTAAATTTTATTTACACTTTATATAAAAATAAATCTTACAAAATTAAA
>JAHEQB010000029.1 GCA_019561555.1 Methanothermococcus sp. SCGC AD-155-C09 | reverse complement strand
TATTTCCAATTTAATAATATGAATGACACTTAAAATGGGTTTTAGGGGTAATTATGATATTCAGAAACTATCTGAGTGGTAGGATAGAGAATTTATTAAATAAATTAGATTATAGGAAATGTCTTTTATTCTAACACGATTGCACTCCTATAATTTAGTATTTGTTGTAAATAAGCATTTTCCTTCTGTCCCCTTAATGAGGAAGGTATTTAGATTTAGATTTAATATAAAAGGAGAGTATTTAGAAATTATTTAGATGGGAATATAAAGAAGACCCTATATTTAAGAAGTATTGGATATTAGGTTAATGTAGGTAGGAGGTCTCATATAGAGTACCATTAACTAAGGTATAAATTGGAACCCCTTTAACTTTCCAGTTCTCAAAGGGGGTAAATTTAGATTTGGATTTAAAATTCTCTCCTTTGATAGTTATTTCCTTTTTTAAGTCAATGATTGTTAGATTTGCAATATTTCCCTCCCTTATATTGTTGTCTATGTTGAATATCTTTGCAGGGTTATTTGAGATTAGATCCACAACATCAAAAATTGATAAAACACCCCTATCTACAAGGTTTAATGTCAATGGAACAAAGGTTTCAATACCTGGAATACCTGAGGGACATTCCCTCACATCCATACTCTTTTCCTCACAGGTGTGAGGGGCGTGATCTGTTGCTATAATATCCACACTACCATCAATTAAACCCCTCATAAGTGCCCTATTATCCTCTCTACTCCTTAGGGGGGGATTGAACTTCCCCATACCCTTTAATTCCTCAGCCATGTCCATATTTAGATAGAGATGGTGGGGGGTAACCTCTAAGGTAATTTTAATATTTTTAAATCTTTTCTTTGCCATGTTGATTAAATTAAGTCCCTCTCCAGTGGATACATGGCAAAAATGGACATGGGGATTTTTGTTATTTAATCCATTGATTACCTCTAAGTTTTTTAAGATCTCCTTTATAGCCTCAATCTCACTTCTACTGTCTCTTATCCTACAATGATCCCTCCAGGTATCTAAGGAATACTTTTTTTTATTCTCCTCTATTACATCCTTATGCTCAGCATGAATTGTAAATATCTTATTCTGATTTAAAATATCCCTTAATTTACTATAATCCCTTATAAAGAGATCCCCAACAGATTCAACCATAAATATTTTATAAGATTTTGCATTCTCTACCCTATCCAAATAGTTATCTTCAGTTATCCCATAATTAAAGTCTATATTTACCTTACTTTTTTCTTTTCCCTCAATGCATTTTTTATTAAACCTCTCCTTAGTTGTAATAGGAGGGTCATCATTTGGCATATCAATAACATGGGTCACTCCCCCATTAATTGCAGCCTCGCTACCTGAAATAAACCCCTCCTTTTTAACATTATTGTATCTAAAATGAACATGGGCATCTATGACTCCCCCAATAACTAATTTGCCCTTTAGATCCACTATATTTGTGTCCCTATTATCAATATTTTTTTTAATTTCTTTTAGGATCTCCCCTTCAATTAGTATATCTCCCTCTAAGATCTCCTTATTCATTACTATTTTACAGTTTTTTAGAATCATTTTAAGCACCAATGGTTATTAATGTGTAAAAAATAAAAATATATTGATTATTAATTATAATTTTTTTATTAATAAATTTTATTAAATAAAAAATATTCATTTTATCCCAAACTTAACAGCCTCCTTATTACAGGCACTTTTACATTCAAAGCATCTTATACACTCATGTTGGGGTATGTTCTTAGTTAATTCAATCTGCACTGGACATTTTTTATTACATAATTTGCAATTTAGGCATTTTTCATTATTAAGTTTTACTTTAAAGAGGGGACTAATTGAAAATATGCCCAACAATGCCCCTATTGGGCAGAAGTATCTACAGAAAAACATAGGGTATAGAAATCCCATCACTATAAAGAATATCAGTAGAATTATGGATATTACCGTTCCATGGAAATTTGTTAAGGTACCAATGGGGCATACCTTACAGAATGCATAAGTTGATAAACTGTAGGTTACATATAAAAATAATATTAATATTATGTATTTTAAATATATTAACTTACTATGTATTTTTTCTGAGACTGTAGGAGGAAATTTTAACTTAGAAACCTTCATTCTCAATTTATAGGTAATATCCAATATAAATCCAAAGGGACACATCCACCCACAGAACACCCTACCTAAGATAATTGCAAGTAAGAGAACCATCAATGTTGAAGTTAGATAAAAACCTTTGATTAATATAAACCTCTCTATAATACCCAATATACAAAAACATAACCCCGATAAAAATACAAAATAAATAAAAAACAGTAATTGAACTATTTTTCTTATGGATTGCAGGTTTTTCTCAAAAAAATCATGGATTTTTGACATCCCTTACCCCTATTTGAATATTTCATCTATGGTACTATTGTCTATTTAAATTTAAATTGAAGGATATTTATATAATTAATATATTTTAATTTTATATTATAATAATATTAAAAATTTTAATTATTTTTTATAAAAAAAATATTGTTTATAATATTCCCTTTAATAAACTTGATAACATATCCTTTAGATTAATCTCCATAAATAGAAATTCAATTACTTTATCAATAAAGGATTTTTCATTATTTTGTATATTTTCACTGGTTGTTGTGTTTTTAAGGATGGTGTTATTTAACTCTATTTTACCCTCCTCCACCATACACATAAATATTGCTTCCTTAGCCCCTGAAGGATATATGCCATATACTACCTTTAACTCATAAAATGTGGTATCATCCTCCACATTTACCTTTAATTTTCTCTTTAGATTCTCAGGATTTATATTGTACATTCCACAGATTTCCTTTATTGTGTGGGTCTTTAATTCACGCCCTGAGATATTTATATACTTATCCATCAATTCCTCTGGGATTGAGGTATTATTCTGTACTATGTTACTATTTGGAGGTACTGAAGAAGGTACTGGCTCACTACGATCGCAGATATTATTGTTATTTGTATCTATATACCTTATACAATTTCCTGGAAAGGAGCAGGAGGAGTTTGCTATCCCAAAGGGACAGTCATCCCAGGCAAAAATTAATGGTATTGTTATAAGAATTATTAGTAAAATAGCAATTTTTCTCATGGTATCGCCATTCTATAGGATCATATAAATTATTAAAAAAATTATAAAAAATAATATTGATATATTAAAAAAATAGACAATTTAAAAGAATTAAAAGAATTACTCAGTAGTCATTGCAAATCTTGGTCCTCCACAGGCTCCTCTGCACATCCCTCTATGTCCCATTCCATATGCCCTTCCATGCATTTCTCCATGGCGATACATTCCAAAACCACATATACAATCTTCTTCATTGCAACCACGTGGGCAGATTTCAGTATTGTTAATAGAGTTATTATAGTTCCTATTCATTCTATGGTTTATGCCTTCTCCAAATAGGCATTTTTCAGTGCAGAGGCATTCCTCTCTAGTACAGTTATATATGCAATTTACCATTGGATTATTTATATTCCTAATGTCGTTATTCAAGTTTTCTGTAAGATTATTTATTTCTGTGGAGTTTATCATAGAGACTGCAAATGCCATTGGAATAATTACTAAGGATAGCAGGATTATTAATTTCTTCAACATAATTTACCTCATGGTTTTTTGTGATATTTATATATGTGGTTTTTAATATATAGTAGTAGTTGAAAACTTATATGTACCTTTTAATTAATTAAATATTATTAACATTGTTAAAAACTTAAGGATATTATTAAAAAATTAAAAATAAAAACATATATAAAAATATATGAATAGATATTTATATGGTTTTTTTAAAAAAATTAAAGGGATTTTATCTGACCCCTCCCATAAAGTTTTAAAGAGCTCTATAGGATTCCACTAATTTGATTCCTCCATTTGTAAGCCCCTTTTTACCAATCAACCCCACATTTTTTAAAATAATTAAACTTTTCTTAATCTCATCTAAGGTTAAGGGCAGTAGTTTTGCCAGTAGTATAATTTCATTTTCTTTGTGTTGGCCAACTTCTTTTTTCTCTCTCCATATTTTGTCAAAGTCTTTTTTATTATTGTATATTGTTGATAGGATATTAAAGGTGGTTGGAGTTATTGCAAACTTTGTTGATAGTAATTCCTGGATCTTTGCCATTTCAATGGCCTTTTTAACACCCTCTCCAAGTTCTGTCAATGTGATTATTTTATTTTGCAACTCTTTAATTAATCCCTTTGATTCCCCCTCATTTAATGCCTTAATAATTGCTTCTTCATCACCGCCAACATCTTTCTGTATTAAATCAACGAGTTCATCTCTGTGTATGTATTTCTTTACGGGCAGGTTTATTAAAGCAGATATATCATATTTAGTTAAGTAAGGCTTTCTTTTAATGGATTTAGATAGTTTTAAAAGGAAATTACCCTTATCAGTAATACCCCTCTGTACAACCTTTTCCTCCTTACCCTTGATTACCCATTGGGCAATAGGGATGTCATTATGCTCAGGATAGGTTATGGATTTCATTCCATCTGTGGTTACAACACCTAAATCCTTAACCTTCTCTCCAAATTCTGTCATCCAATAGGTATCCTTATTTTTGATAACCTCCCTTTTTATCAATTCCTTAAACTCCAATGTGTGGAGAATTTCCCCTAAATCTTCAATGCCACTTCTTTTTTTGATTTCCTTGTAGGTAGGTAGAACCTCTGGATTAGTTTCGTACTTTTCCGTGATAATTTCAATGGTATTTAATACTTTAATTTCGTCTTCAAGTATGTATATAGGAATAATCTCCTGATACTCCCTACCTATCTCATTGTAGGTATTAACCATGGAATGTCCCAACTCTGTGATCTCCTTCTCAGTACAGAAACCACTCTCTATCATCTCCTCACTGTAATGGCCTCCCTTAAGGGCCTCAAGATCTTCCTTTCTAAGTATCAATACCCTACTCAATCTTGGAACCATGGAGGCAATTTTTAATACCTCCTTTAATGCCTTTGTTGTGGCAAAAGCCTTGCCTGCTTCAGTTTTAGGAGATATATTCAACAACCTCATGGCCTGTAGGGCATTCAATATGTTATCCCCTTGCTTTTTAGTGTTTTTATAGGTTATTAATTCATCATAGAGTCCGATCTTAGGCATGTTTCTTACAAAGTCCAATATATCTGGAGTCAAATAAACTACAGGATGGGATTCTTTATATATCTCCAAGATTCCCTTACCTACATCAGTTAATCCATGAGAATCTGCCAAATATCTTTCTACCAATAGAGTCTTCCAATCCTCTGGAACATATCCAGTTTTATTTAATAGGTCCATAATTTTGATTATTTCAGAGTTTATAAATATCTCTGGCATATTCTCTACTGGTAGGCCTTCAACCAATTTAGCCATCTTACTACCAACTTTGGTAAAAATTATATCCTTTCCAGTTAATTCAACAAAGCCTAAGATGAAAAGTTCTGATACTCTTATATCAAATTCTTCAGGTAGTTTATCTTTGATTATTTCTTTATTTTGGATGTTTTCCCTTATTAATTTTAATATTTCCAAATGTCTCTTTTTTAAAAACACTATGTCACCTTTGTTACTTATTTTAATTGCCAATAAAAAGTATTTTTAATTCTATTTTAAAATATTTAAATGTTCATTTGAAGTTCTATATATACTTTTTGGTAAGAGTATAAGATTAATGTTATTAAAAAATTAAACGAGATTATTAAAAAATAAAAATTAAAATAAAAGAATATTTAGATAAATAAAAAATTAAAGTTAAAAATGCCAATAAAAAAATATAGGGTGTTCTGTCAACTTGCAATTTAATCTCTATTCAGATCGCTCCATATTATAATTAAACAGTTAGTCTACTCTCCCCTTCTAACGGGACAAAACCATATCACTCTAAATAAGAAATAAATTAATCATAAACCGTAAAATTTATATATCTAAAGAACTTTTATT
>JAHEQB010000028.1 GCA_019561555.1 Methanothermococcus sp. SCGC AD-155-C09 | reverse complement strand
CTCATGATGGAGATAATCCTTATTTATAAATTCATTTTTTGTGTTTCCTGGGCCCTATCTGATAATTCAGATCCCAATCTTCTACCTGGTTGTATTTCCCTTCCAACAAGGCCTCCGTATCCCTTTAACAACACCCCCTTTATTTTTCCATTCCTTTTCTTTAGAGAGTTTTTTAATACCTTGGATTCTGTATCCTTTAAAATTTCAGTTAAATCAATTATTTTATATATAACTTTGGCTCCCCTATCCCTTAATATCTTTGATATCTCAAGGAGGTTTATCTGCCTAAGTACTTCATTTTCAATTATTTTCTCTATTAGATCAAGGTTTTGAACTCCCTTAACCTCTATCCTTGCCCCCTCCTTAATGGATATATTAACATCCTGTCTTATTGTTCCAAGGCCCCTTTTTACCTTTCCCGTAGCCCTTAATATCATACCTATTCTTTTTGCAGATTCCTTTCCCATCTTAGGGGAGGTAATATCAGGTTCAGTTGTTATTTCCAACAGAGGTATTCCCAATCTATCTACACGATATTTAATGAAATTTTTATTTTCCTCAATTTTTCTACAGGCATCCTCCTCTAAACATAAACTTGCAATCCTTACCCTTCCATAACTTGTTTCTATATATCCATCACTGGATAGATACATTGTTCTTTGGAATCCAGAGGTATTGGAGCCATCTATAACTAATTTTCTCATGGTATGTATTTCATCAACTATGTTCATGTTCATTAACAGGGATACCTGTATTCCAATCTCTAAGGCTTCCTTGGATGGGGGATGGGGGGGCTCCTCATCTAACTCCACTAAGCAATTACTATCATTGTAGTACTGATAAATATAGAATTTATTTTTTTCCCACTCTATAAGGGCCGCCTTATCTATCTCCCCCATTTCACTCTGAGAGGTTCTTAGTATTCTTTTAATTTCTCCATGGGGCTCATCATCCCTTATAATTGTTGGACAATTACAAAAAAGTTTTCTTTTAGTATTTAGTTGTTGGTGTATTTCCAAACCAACCTTTAACCCTAATTTTTCATAGTCTAATTCCAATGTATCACCAATAATGGTTATTTTTGATATTATATGGCATTTAATATTATCTATAACTATATAATATTTATATTTTAAAAAGAGGAAAAATTATTTAAAAATTATTTTAATGATAAACTAATAAAATATAAAAATAGAGGGAATATAAATTAATTTAACAATAAAAAACTTAATATAAAAAGTAAAAATCATAGGGTAGAATTGAAACTATAATATTATTTAAAATAGTTTATTTTGAATTTTCACCTATTATATTTTCCATTGTAGAGATAATATACTTAATTTTTGGATTTACTATGTAGTAATGATTCCAAGTGCCCTCTTTTCTTGCCCTTATTAATCCAGATTTTTTCAAAATGTTTAAATGATGGGAAATGGTTGGTTGGGGTTTTTTTAATTCTTCAATTATTTTGCATACGCACATACTCTCATTTTCACTTAATAACTTTAATATCATCAATCTAGTGGGATCTGCAAATGCTTTGAATATTTCCGCCATTATTTCGTATTTATTTTCACTTATGTCCATAATTAACTCACCAACATATATTAAAAATAATAACTAAACTTTTAAATTAACACTTATGATAAAATTAAATTATACTATATATCTAATTATATATAAATTTTTATATATTGCTATATAAATCATTGCAATGAAAATAAAAAATTATATTTTAAGTAATATTAATTAACTATTATTATATTTGAATATTTATTATATTTAAATTTATAACATCTTATTTATTTTTATGGTTAAACTCTCTGGATTATCCACGCCCTTTAATGAACTTAGTAATCCAATTATTGTGTTTTTGACAATATTGGAAACAAAGGGATTTAATGGAATAGTTTTTCCATTAACAGTAATCTCTAATCCCTCGGATATTACACATTGATCCCAGGATAGATTCCCTTTAACAACCTTTTCCACGAATTCTTTACAGATGTATCCACAGTGCCCACAGTTTAAATTGTATGTGGGAACTATACTTTTTTCAAGTACATTTTTAACTACATCCCCTATATTATATTCCATATCTTTAATTACCATTAGGGTATGGGAATCTATTAATTCACTTCCCTCTCCATCCTTTATCATAACTATTTTTGGTATATTTAACTTTTTTAATTGTTCCTTAAATCCCTCTATTATAACCAATTGACTATCTAATTTAGAAAGTATTTCATTCAAATCCATTTTATCATAAAAAAATATGGTTCTATTAACATCTGATATAATGGATATGTTAGCATATTTTTTAAATTTATAGGAATCTGTTCCCTCTTTATCAATTTTAACATCATGGGAACTATGTTTTATAATAGCAATGTTAATATTATTATTTTTTTTAATTTCCTTTAATATATCACATATCAATGTGGTTTTACCAGAATTTTTTAATCCAATAACTCCAATTACTCTCATTTTATCCCTCTCCCTTGTATTATTGCTTAATATATCTATCATTATAAAATATTATAGTTAAATGTATAGCCTTAACTTATAACTTACCATAAAAATAAGAATATTCAATAATAAAATAATTAAAAGAATAAAAATATTATTAAAGAGAAATACTTTAAGTTTTTATCTTAAATTAATATATTTTTATAATGTCAGTATTAAAGTTTTTGTTTAGGAATATAATATGGAATTAAAATGTTTTTATTTTTCCACCAATTACATCCTCCATAACTTCAGGAATGCTATTTAGCCATTTCTCTGCTATTTCTTTGGCCTTTATTTCTACATCCTTTAAGTCATGGTTTTTATCCATAATTACCTCAATATCAAGGATTTTTGGCTCATTTATTGGTTTTCCTATTTGGCTAAGCATTCTAACATAACACTCCTTTACACCACTTAAATTAGCAACATCCCTGGCAATTAGATTTGATAAAATGTTGTATATCTTTCCAATATGATTTATGGGGTTTTTTCCACTGGCTGCCTCCATACTCATGGGTCTAAAGGGAGTTATTAATCCATTTGCCCTATTTCCCCTTCCAACTGAGCCATCATCGCCCATTTCAGCAGAGGTTCCAGTTACTGTTAAATATAGGATATTTCCATCATCAGCAGTATTTATACAAACCTCAACTTCATAATCTGTTATATTCTTTGCCAACCTCTCAATCTTTTTCTTTACTGCATCCTTTACCTCCTGATATTCCTCCACTGATTTTACATACCTATCCACAACAGCCATGGCAACAGTCAAAGTGATTTTTTTTCCTTCCCTTAATCCCATAACCTTTATATCTTCACCAACTGCAGGAATTTCTTCCTTTAATTCATCACTATTTAATAACTTCTCAGTTTCTAAAACTAATTTTTCAGTAATGCTAAAGGGAGCATATCCTACACCAAAGGAGGTATCATTTGCCAATGGAATATCTGATTTTTTTCTTTCAAATACCTCAATTAAATCAGCAGAGCCCTGCCCAATTCTACAATCCACTACAACATCACTATCTATATCTAAGTTTCTAATTGTTTTTTGCAGATAGGATCTTGCAGCCTTTATTGCAACAGATGATGCAGGTAATTTTATTAATTCTCCCTTTTCTTTATCCAATAGTTCTGTGGTAGCCCTACCTGATAATAGTATGTATATAGGAGTTACAATGTGGCCTCCACCTAATTTTGGGTAGGCATGACCTCCAACAAGTTCCACCTGATCTGTATTGTGGTGTAAAACCACTCCCATTTTTTCCTTATACATCTTACATAGTGCAGAACTTACACTTTCGGCTATGCCATCACAAATACTGTCGGGGTGCCCTAAACCCTTTCTTTCTACGATTTCTATGGGTCTCTCTTCTATTGGATCAATATCTAATTTATTAACAACAATATTTGTCATACTATCACCAAAAATTTTAATATATGCCATATTTAATAGAATCCTTAATTAAATATATACTTAAAACATAAAGTATAAAATATTTATACATGTTGTTTAATTTATAAATTTTTAAAAAATAATTTAGGTATTATTAGGTATATTTATCATTATAATTAACAATTATAAAAATTTATCATTATTTAATAATTAAAAATAAAAAAAATATGTTATTTTATATAAAAACTATATGTAAAATTATAGGGAAAAATTATATAGAATTTAGATATTGGAATAAAGTTATATACTATTACAAATAATTCTTATAAAAAATTTGCGAGGTAATATTATGGAATATAAGTTAAAAAATGTTAAGGAAAAGGATATCACAAAAGCCATTTTAAAATCTACATTTAATATGTGGATGGATATTTTAGAGGTGGATGTGGTTATTGTTGGGGGAGGTCCCAGTGGCTTAACAGCAGGTAAGTATTTAGCAGAAAATGGTGTAAAGGTTGTTATATTGGAGAGACATCTATCCTTTGGTGGAGGTACATGGGGAGGAGGCATGGGTTTCCCATATATTACAGTTCAGGAGCCTGCCCATGAAATTTTAAAGGACTTTAATATTAAATTGGAGAATGTAGGTAATGGGCTTTATGTGGCTGATTCTGTTGAGGTTCCAGCCAAATTAGGAACTGGAGCAATAAATGCTGGAGCCAAGATATTAACAGGTATTGTTGTTGAAGACCTTATTTTAAAGGAGAATAGGGTATGTGGAGTTGTAATAAACTCCTATGCCATTGAAAAGGCAGGGCTCCACATAGATCCAATTACAATAAATGCAAAGTATGTAGTTGATGCCACAGGGCATGATGCTTCAGTTTCAAATACCTTAGCGAGAAAGAATAAAGAATTAGGATTGGAAATTCCAGGAGAGAAATCATTATGGGCTGAAAAGGGAGAGAATTCATTACTTAGAAATACTCGAGAGATATTCCCTGGGTTATATGTTTGTGGTATGGCTGCAAATGCTACCCATGGAGGGTATAGAATGGGAGCAGTCTTTGGAGGTATGTATCTATCTGGAAAAAAACTTGCCCAATTAATATTGGAAAAATTAAAAAGGGAGTAATTAGTTTATTGCTATTTTATTTATTCATAAATATTTTTATTTATTTGGATGTATATAATTTTTATTATTTTTTTATTTTATTTATGTATTTTAATGTAATAAAAAAATACCTTAAGGTATAGCCTTAATTTTATTTTTAAGATTATTTTGGTTTTTTAAATATTAAAATAAGGTAGGATTTTTAGTCGCATATATTTGTGGATTATGATTATTTTATATATTTAGATTTAATAATTTATTGGACTTTGGATTAATTAGGGAATTTTATTTGATTTTATTATGTCTTCCTTATGATTTTCCTTTATTTATTTTATTTAGTTGATTTTATGCTTGTGTGGATTAAAACAGGAAGAATTATCAAGTCGCAGGTCTTTATATAGAATTGTCCTTATCATAGGTTCGAGATAGAAAGGTTTATATAGGAGAAGATACAACCTTATTTATAGTAAAATAAAGAAAATTCCTAACTGTTAAAATCAGACCATTGTGGGATGGAAACAATTTGTTATATTCTTTTAATAGTAATATATCCCAGTTAAAATCAGACCATTGTGGGATGGAAACTAAATCTATATATTTATTTATTTTACTTTTAACAGGCAGTTAAAATCAGACCATTGTGGGATGGAAACTCATTGGCAATGTTTTTAAACTTTTCATTTAAATTTAAGTTAAAATCAGACCATTGTGGGATGGAAACAGATCGCTACTACTATAGCAGTTGATGCTATAGTAGTGTTAAAATCAGACCATTGTGGGATGGAAACATGTCTAATTCTGATAAAATTACAATATCTAAGGAAGAGTTAAAATCAGACCATTGTGGGATGGAAACTTTACATAAGAAGAAACTAAAACATACCCTGCATTTTTGGTTAAAATCAGACCATTGTGGGATGGAAACTCTGTGCATTACTGATTGTTGCATGCTTGATTTTAAAACTGTTAAAATCAGACCATTGTGGGATGGAAACCATCTGCTTCATATCTTCTGAGATTGCCGCATTTAACAGGTTAAAATCAGACCATTGTGGGATGGAAACAATTAACTTGTTTATAATTTTCATTATCTAATTTATTAGTTAAAATCAGACCATTGTGGGATGGAAACAAATACTTCAATAATTTAGGAATTAAGTCTAATTCTGTTAAAATCAGACCATTGTGGGATGGAAACTGCAGAGAGGTTGTAATTGTAGAGGGAAAGCCCAACAGTTAAAATCAGACCATTGTGGGATGGAAACGGTTTTTATATGGGTTATGGTGTGTAATAGGATTATGTTAAAATCAGACCATTGTGGGATGGAAACCTTAAAAAATTAATAAAAAATCTTATGGAATTATGCGAGTTAAAATCAGACCATTGTGGGATGGAAACCAAGTTCTAGAAGTAGTAGAAGTAGTAGTTCCTCCTCGTTAAAATCAGACCATTGTGGGATGGAAACCAAATAAATATTGATAACAACAACTGGCATATTATTTGTTAAAATCAGACCATTGTGGGATGGAAACGAAGAGGAAGAGGAACCGCTCGAGGATTTGTCATATACGAGAGTTAAAATCAGACCATTGTGGGATGGAAACCAACCTTTATTAGTTCGCCGTTGCGGACTAAATACCAGGTTAAAATCAGACCATTGTGGGATGGAAACAATATTGATAATAATATAGGCATTTTAAAATTCATGTAAGTTAAAATCAGACCATTGTGGGATGGAAACTTTTCAAAAACTACTTCGTTATTGATGTCATTAGCATATCGTTAAAATCAGACCATTGTGGGATGGAAACAAATCTAAAGTTATTTCCTTTCCATCTTCCCAAGCATATCCTGGTTAAAATCAGACCATTGTGGGATGGAAACTATTCATGTATAATTTCCTCAGCCTGATCTTCATTTAAGTTAAAATCAGACCATTGTGGGATGGAAACAAAATGTAGATTATAGTTACGTTAGTGTCATTAATCGCGTTAAAATCAGACCATTGTGGGATGGAAACCTGTGATTTCCTTGATACTGCATCAGAGTATGAGGGTTAAAATCAGACCATTGTGGGATGGAAACAATTCCTGAATTGTTCATTGTGTGTTCCATTAAACATCCCACAGTTAAAATCAGACCATTGTGGGATGGAAACAATTTCTTTATCTATTGTTGTTTCGCTTTTGAAACGTTAAAATCAGACCATTGTGGGATGGAAACTCGTGATTTCCTTTTTAAACATTTTTTACCACCTTTTTAGTTAAAATCAGACCATTGTGGGATGGAAACACAGCCCCTGAAATGCCGGGACAGACAGCAGGGCAAGGTGTTAAAATCAGACCATTGTGGGATGGAAACCGAATATCCATTTATTATTTACTTTTTTCCACAGATAGTTAAAATCAGACCATTGTGGGATGGAAACCCCATACAGTTGCATTAGATACCAGTAGTTATTCAGGGTTAAAATCAGACCATTGTGGGATGGAAACTGGAGTGTAAAGGACCATAATTATTAAGGGCCAAGTTAAAATCAGACCATAGTGGGATGGAAACTTGTTTTCTTTTATTATATCAATCTTTTTTATTCTCAGTTAAAATCAGACCATAGTGGGATGGAAATCCATCTTCCTTCCACGGTAAGTAAAATATTCATCTCTAGTTAAAATCAGACCATTGTGGGATGGAAACACCATTTTCATTTTCATAAAATGGAATTTTATCAACAAGTTAAAATCAGACCATTGTGGGATGGAAACCAACATATAATAATAAAAACTCTTTTGCTTCCTTCACGTTAAAATCAGACCATTGTGGGATGGAAACTTATTTAAAGTGTATTCTACGTAAATTTTATTGTTTATAGTTAAAATCAGACCATTGTGGGATGGAAACCTTTAGTCTTCTTATCCACTAAATATATACTCCTCTCTGTTAAAATCAGACCATTGTGGGATGGAAACTGAAAATGAGAAGCCTACAAATCAAAACAGCCCTGAGGTTAAAATCAGACCATTGGGGGATGGAAACCTTCTATTATATCATAACTCATTTATGCTCACCTCCATTTTAGTTAAAATCAGACCATTGTGGGATGGAAACAATGTGGAAAATCAAACAACAAAAATAAAAGCAATAGTTAAAATCAGACCATTGTGGGATGGAAACAATTAATTTTAAAACTTTTCTTCTATATGATAAAGCACATGTTAAAATCAGACCATAGTGGGATGGAAACATAAATACGACTTACGCTTATTTTTGATTGTATTAAGTTAAAATCAGACCATAGTGGGATGGAAACTATTTTTTCATTTACTCAATCCTGCTTCTTTTTTAATGTTAAAATCAGACCATTGTGGGATGGAAACTCTAATACGCCCTCCATTTGCTTTAATCCTGTTAAAAAGTTAAAATCAGACCATTGTGGGATGGAAACCTATCGTGTGCTACCTTGCCAGAGATAGATTGATGGGTTAAAATCAGACCATTGTGGGATGGAAACTTTAAAATAAGCCTTGCTTCTTAATATTTTTGAAAAGTGTTAAAATCAGACCATTTACGAGCGAAGCGAGTAAATCGTAAAAATTCCGAAGGAATTTTGAGATTGTGGGATGGAAACCCATTATTTTTCGTTTATAAATTATTTTTAATAAAAAAATAAAATAATTAAAAAAATAAAAAATATCAATAATTTTTAATAAATTTAAATATATAAATATAGAAAACATTAAATTAAAATTTTAAATTAAGAAATACTTTTTAAATTTTTTTATAATTTTTTAAAATTATTTTTTTATTTTTTAATATTAATTTATTTCAATAAAATAATATATACCCATATACTAAAAATAAAAAAATCCCAATTAAAATAGATCATTTAAAAAAAGATAAAAACCTATAAATTAATTTAAGATTATAAAATAAAAACTATTTTTAAGAAATTATAAAATTAAAAATTAATTTACATATACTTTTTTATATAGAGTTCTGCATTTAAAATACTGGCTCCTGCGGCTCCCCTTATGGTATTATGTTCTAAGGCAGTGTATTTAACTGTGAATATGTTATCCCTTCTAATTCTACCAACAGTTATGGACATACCATTTCCATTGTTTCTATCCAATCTTGGTTGAGGCCTATCTACCTCCTTCTTAATTATAATAGGTTTTGCATAGGTTGGGAGGTTGTAATCCTTTAAGGGATCAAAGTCATCCATAACCTTTAGTATCTCTTCAGGATTGGCATCCTCTAAGGTTTTAACAAAAATGCTCTCCATATGTCCATCTATTACAGGAACCCTATTGCATGAAACACCAATTTTAAAGTTGGCATATAAAAATTTATTATCCTCATCAATATCCCCCAATATCTTTAAACTTTCAGTTTCCATTTTTTCCTCTTCTCCCCCTATGTATGGGATTATGTTGTCCAAAATGGCCATTGAAGAAACGCCATTATATCCTGCTCCACTAACAGCCTGCATTGTTGTAATATTTACCATATCAATGCCAAATTTATCCATTATTGGTTTTAAGGTAATAATAGCCCCAATAGTGGAACAATTAGGGTTTGTGATTATCCCTCCATCCCATTCTCTATTTTCCCTTTGAATATCCAATACCTTAAAGTGTTCAGGATTTACCTCAGGTACTATGAGAGGAACATCTACTTCCATTCTCATTGCAGAGGCATTGGAGAAAACTAATTTACCCTCTTTGGCAAACTCAGGTTCCAATTTCTTTGCCAAATTAGATGGAAGGGCTGAGAATACAATATCCACATCTTCAAAGGCCTCATGGGTTGGGTCAGTTGGAACTACAATTTTATTACCTAATTTCTCTGGAATAGGCTCTGATTGATACCAATAGCAAGCCTCAGAGTATTTCTTCCCTGCACTTTTCTCAGATGCGGCAAGAACCTCCAAATTAAACATTGGATGATCTTCCAACATCTGAATAAATCTTTGTCCAACACTTCCAGTGGCACCTAAAACTCCTACATTTATATTCATAGGTCTTTCACCTGCATAAATTAATAAGGAATATATTATTTTTTTATTTTTAAATTTTTTATAGAAATCACCCTACTTCCCATCAAAAATAATATAAATAATAACCTATATAAATATTATGAACCCAGTAGAAAAATACACAAAAGAAATAAAAGAATAAGAGAATTAATAAAACCAGTTATAGATGAACACTATCCCTCTAAGGTCAATAGGGAGACAATATCCCTGCATAACCTTATGACTTTTAATTCCTGCATCTGCACTTCAAGGAGTTATAAAACATTCTTATACTCATTTTATTGAAGAGAAACTGTTTCCTAAGATTAGATATAATAAATTACTTTACATAAGTACTTCAAAAAAACATATTATCTATTCTCAAGGAAAAAGGGATTTTATTAAAAGGCTAAAAGAAGAAACTATCATAGGAGATAAGGGATACATTGAGCAGGGAGTTCTCTAAAAAAATGAAGAAATAGGATGTTACATTCATTACAGTGAAAAGAGAGAACATTATTGAGGGTTATAAGGAACAGAGTACTACAGGTTCCTCTCTAAACTGAGAAAGAAAATTAACACTTTTCTCAGTTGTAGATAACTTCAGATTGATATATACGGGCCGTAAGTAGAAGGGGTCTATTTGTTAAGATTATTCTTAGTTTGATAATCTTTTAATTTCTATCCTTAAGGAATAATGGGAACTAAGGTTTATCTTTATATTATTTTTTTACTATAATTTTTATTTATTTTTATTTTATTAATTATTTTTATTTTATATTAGATTATAAATTAATATTTTATTTTAAATATAAAATTTATTAAATAATTATAACCTTATTAGGCAAAAAATATAAAATAATAAATAGTAAAAGTATATTACATAAAAAAATATTAATGGGAGATATAAATGCTTAAAACACTTCCCCCTACATTAAGAGAAAAAAAAAGATATATATCCTTTAAAATCCTCTATAATAGGGAACTATCTGAAAGTGAGGTAGTATTTATAATTAGATCTGCAATTATTAATTATTATGGGGTGTGGGGTTGTTCAAAGAGCAATCCCTGGTTAATAGGCTATAATCATCCAAAGGGCCTTTTAAGGGTACATCGTAATGAGTTGGATTCTGTAAAATCTGCATTAATAACCTTTAATGAGTATAGGAACCAGCCTATAAATATTATAGTATTGGGGGTTTCAGGATCCATTAAAAAGTCCAGGGAGAAATTTTTAAAGGAACCTCATGAAAAGTATTATAGAGTTATACAGAGAAAAAAGAGAATGAAAATAAATGACTCAAAAAATGTAGGTAATAAAATTATAAAAAAATTCAAAAAAATAAATATAGCATTGCAATGAAAAATAGAATAATTTAAAAAAATAAAATAGATAAATAGGTGTAATAACAAAAGAATAAATAGGTAAAAATAAAAAAATAAATCTATAATGAGTATAGACGTGTCCAAATAAAGGAATATTAATAAAAAAATATAAAAATTATTATAATAAAAAGAAAGACATTTAAAAAAATAATTAAAATAAATTAAAAATAAAAAAAAAGAACATAATAATAAAAATCAAAATACTCTTTAAATATTCTAATTGTAAAATATTAAAAAGATAGAACTTACTAAGAATTTATACCTATTTATAAGAAACAAATTATAAATATATTATCCTGCAGTATTTAGATATTGGGAAAAATATGCATAATAATGGAGAATTATTTTTTTATTATTTTATTATTTTTTTTAAAGATTCTTCTCTTAATGATTTTTTATTATTTTTTTATATAATTTTTATTTTAATATAAATTATTATTTTTTATTATGATTTAATAATGATATAATATCTTATCTGGACATGTCCATTAAAAAATAATAAAAATATAAAAAAATAAAAGAAATAACATTTAAAAATATAAAAATTATAAAAAATTAATTAAAAAATAAAAAATATAAATTACATCTTAAAAAATTATAATGAATAAAAATGAATAGAAAAATACAAATTAATAGAAGGAATAAAAAAATAAGTAGAAGGAAAAAATAATACAATAAAAATTATACTCCAGGTGCTTTTATGTTAAAAATAAATATCTGTGGAATAGATTTTAAAAATCCTGTATTTTTAGCAGCAGGTATTATGGGAGAGACAGGTGGGGCCTTAAAGAGAATAGCCAATAGTGGAGCAGGGGCACTATGTACAAAATCCGTTGGAATAGAAAAAAGGATAGGACATAGAAATCCAACAATGATAGAGGTTGAGGGGGGATTCTTAAATGCCATGGGACTTCCAAATCCAGGAGTAAAGGAGTATATTAAGGAAATATATGAAATAAAGGATTATTTAAAAAGAAATGGCGTAAAACTTATAGGTTCAATATATGGAAAAAATCCCCAGGAGTTCTCAAAGGTGGCAGAAATTATGGAGCCATACGTGGATTTAATTGAATTAAACATATCCTGTCCCCATGCAGGAGAGGGTTATGGAGCCCAGATAGGCCAGGATCCAAATCTCTCCAATAGAGTAGTTTCAAGTGTAAGGGAAAGTGTAGATATACCAATAATAGCAAAACTTACCCCAAATGTGGCAGATATAAAGGAAATAGCAAAAGCCGTAGTTGAAGGGGGTGCTGATGCCATTACAGCAATAAATACCTTAGGTCCAGGAATGGTAATAGATATAAAAACAAAAAAACCTATTCTAAGTAATAAATTTGGGGGAATGTCAGGAAAGGCCATAAAACCAATAGCCATAAGAAACATATATGATATATATTCTGTTGTGGATGTCCCAATAATTGGAGTAGGGGGAATTACCACAGGAGAGGATGCCATTGAGTTTATGTTGGCAGGGGCCAGTGCCATCCAAGTGGGTACTGGAATTTACTATAGGGGCTATGATATATTTTATAAAATATGCGGGGAAATTGAGGAGTACTTAATTGAAAATAACTTGAAACTTAAAGATATAATAGGGAGAGCCCATGAGTTCTAAATCTAATGATAATAATAAATTAGAGGATTATGTAAATTTTTTAGAATCAAAGGACCCTTTAGAAATAATTAATAATTTAAATATTATAAATAAAAAAATTAAAAAGAATAAAAGATATATTACCTATTCAAAGAATGTATTTATTCCATTATGTAATTGGTGTAGAAACATCTGTGGATATTGTACATTTAGAAGGGAAAATTATAAGATTATGACAAAAAAAGAAGTTAAGGGGATTCTTTTAAAGGGGGATAGATATGGTTGTAGGGAGGCATTATTTACATTTGGAGAGGGGGTTGATGAGAACAATAATATAAAACAGGAATTAAAGAAGATGGGATATAATAGCATAATTGAATACCTCTATGATTTAGAGGAATGGTGTCTCAATAACACCAATTTACTTCCCCATACAAATTGTGGCCTGTTGAATTACGAGGAGTTGAAGATGTTAAAGGAGGTTAATGCCTCTATGGGTATTATGCTTGAAAATTCCAGTGAAAGATTAATGAGTACCATTGCCCATAAAAACAGTCCAGGTAAGGATCCAAAAAAGCGCTTAGAAATGATTGAAAATGCAGGTAAGTTAAAAATTCCCTTTACAACAGGTATTTTAATAGGAATAGGGGAATCAAATAGTGAAATTGTTAAATCACTGATAGATATTAAAGAACTTGCTGAAAAGTATGGCCATATTCAGGAGGTTATAATCCAAAACTTTAGATCGAAGAGGGGCATACCTATGGAGAACTTTAAAGAGCCCTCTCCTCTAAAAATGCTAAAAACTTTAATATTATCTAAGATGATATTGCCCTCTGAGGTATCTCTACAGGTGCCTCCAAATCTCAACTATGAAACAGGGCAGATATTTCTCCTTGCAGGTGTTGATGATTGGGGAGGAATATCTCCAATTACTAAGGATTATGTAAATCCAGAATCTCCATGGCCAGAAATTGAAACTTTAAGGGAATATACTGAAGAATGGGGCTATACTTTAAGGGAAAGGTTGCCAGTATATGATAGATATATAAATAGTAATTGGTTAAGTGATAAAATTTTGAGGAAACTAAATAGATAATTAAAATAAAAATAATTATAACTAAAAAACCATTTATAAAGTAAAAAACCCTAATTTAAAGAATATATATAGTTAAGAACATAATTTCTTAAATCTATCCAAATATAAAAAATTAAAAAATAAAAAATAAAATTAAAATAATCTAAAAAATCAAAAAAATTAATCTAAATCTTAAAATATAGGAAAAAAATAAAAGTATTTATAGAGATAAAGAAAAATAAATACTCAAAAAGTAGGAATAAAGTAGAAATGTATTACTTATAGAATAAAAACTCCACATCACTATCCTTCCTCCCTCTACCCCCTAAGCACTGAAAGTACAGAATAAACCCTTTAAGTATAGGATTACTGTATTTATAATAAGTTTAAAATGTTATGTGTTTTACTATAAAAATAAAGTACTGGTTATTAAAAAATAAAAAATAATTAAAAAAAATAAAAATAAAAAAGTAAAGGATAATTAATATAAAAACAAATAATTTGAGACTTTAAAATACCTAAAAAGAAGTAAAATAAAAAGTAGAAATCCTGCTCTTTCCCTGTATTCTCTTAAACATTAGGGAAAAAGCACTTCTTACAGGACTAACATTATGAACCTTAGTTTAAGGTAATGTTGAGATATATTTAATGTAAAATTCCCTATAGTATATTTCCTTTTATATTATGTACCTATATTTTGGATTATATAAGTTTAGGAAATTATTGTCCTTACTATAAATTAAAAAAATAATAAGAATCTAAAAAATTATAGAAAATATAAGTTTTATTTCTAAAAAAAATTATTATTTCTATAAAAACATCCAATCTATAAAGTAAAAAAATCTCAATTTTTTATTAAAATTCCATAAAATAATTATTATTATAAAATCCTTAATAAAAAGATAAAAAAACAATGATAAAATAACAAAAAAATTGTCATTAAAAAAATAAAATAGAATTAATTAAAAAAAATTAAATAGAACAGATCTAAAATTTTAAAAATACTTGAAAAAGAATAAATACATTAAAAAAGTAAAAATTTTATTAATGCCTCCTTAGATGCTCCTAAGCACTGGAAGGGCAGGTAAAATCCTTTAAAAGGACCATATTATGAAAGTTCATGCTCGGCTAAAATAGGGACTTGAAGTATTACCTTTATTAATGTTTTATTCCCTATATATCATTTTATTATTAATTTTAATTATTTTTATTTTATTATTAAATAAATAATGAGATATTATGGATCTAAACCCTACGTATTTTAAACAACATATAAAAACACTGGATTTTTGGATCTTTTTGGAAGAGGCCTATAAAAAAAACATAAAATTGGATCTTGGACACTTTATAATATTATGGATACTATTGAATGTGAATAGGGAGTATGCAAATCTCAGTGAAAAATATGGAAAAAAAAAGGCCAGAAAGATATTAGAGGATAAGAGAATATTTTCAAAAAACTCAGAATATATATCTGGAGAGTACTTAAAAAAATACATACAAAGAAATAGTCGAGGGGCAGTATTCTCAAGAATCAATGATTTAAAATCTTTGGGATTTGAAATAAAAACTAAGCCAGGGGTTTTGGGAGGTTACAAATTATTAAAAACTCCAAAGTGGTTTAAAATGAAAGATTCTTAACTTTACATTATATCGATCTGTTTCCATCAAAAATCTTTTTTATATAGGGCTCAAATGGAATAATGTCCTCCTTCTTTATTGGGGCAATTGTGGCAACCTTCAATATCCTTTTTTCAGGATTTAATCCAATAGTCAATGTCCCAGGGGTTAAGGTAATACTACAGGCCAATAGAACCTGACCTATTAAATTGTTTATTTCTGTTTCTATTTCAACGATTTGAGGATCTATGTTTCCTGTTACACTCCTTTTTACCACATCCAACCATGCCTCACTTAGTGCCTTTATTAAAATAAATAGGTATCCTATGGTATCAAAAACCCTCATATTAATACACCCGCCTTTTTAATAAGTCTGAGGCATAAAAATAATAAAAATTAAAAAATTTAAAATAAAAAATTAAAATATAATATAACATACTTATATGTTCTATAATTTGTAATTATTAATAATTATAAATAGGTATAAATAAGTATATATACTTTGTGATATTAAATCATATATAATTAAAAATTTCATAAAAACAATTTAGGTGAATTTAATGAATGAGGAAATTCAAAGGCAACTTTATCAATTGGAGTTGTATAAGCAACAAGTCAATGGACTTCAGGAGGAATTGGAAAAAATAGAACTTATGAAGTTGGAAGTTTTAAAATCAATAGAATCCATGGAGGAATTGAAAAATTCTAAGGAATTACTAATTCCATTAGGTGGTGGGGCCTTTGCAAAGGCAGAGGTTGTAGATTGTGAGAATATAATAGTTGGGGCAGGTGCTGATGTATTTGTTGAAAAGAGCACCCCTGAGGTTATTCAAGATTTCAAAAAACATATCGAGGAATTGAATAATGCAGAAGTTATGCTAAAAGAACAAATATCTAAAACAGTAAGTGTTATAAAAAAACTTCAAAGGGATTTAGAAAGTAAGGCTCAAATGATGGAAAAGCAATCCCCTCAGGGTAATTTAACTAATTAACCTCTCTTTTAAAGTTTTATGGATATTTATATATAATAATATATAAGGATCTTACCTATTTTTATTCATTATTATGAAATAAAATATTTTATAATGTACTTTAATTTTTTTAAAATTTAAAAATATTCAAAATTATAAATATATCGTAATAAATTATAGATAAATAAATTATTAAATAAATAGCAACGTATAAAAAAAAAATTAAATTATTAGGTTAAAATATGGAAGAATTTAGAAACTTAGGATTATCTGAAAATATGATAAATGCATTAAAAAGAAAAGGGTTTAAAGATCCTACTCCCATCCAGAAAAAAATAATACCTATTATATTAAATGAAGAGATGGATGTTATAGGACAGGCCCAAACAGGAACAGGGAAAACAGCGGCATTTGGAATCCCTATGATTGAAAGGATTGAGGAAAACTCAAAAAAGGTTCAAGGAATTGTCCTAACTCCAACAAGGGAATTGGCACTGCAGGTGGCAGATGAAATTAATTCCTTAAAGGGCAATAAAAAAATAAACGTATTACCAATATATGGAGGACAGCCTATTTTTGAGCAGATAAAAAAGTTAAGAAAGGGAGTGGATATTGTAGTTGGAACTCCTGGAAGAATATTGGATTTATTGAAAAGAGGGGATTTAAAATTAGGCAATGTTTCCTATGTTGTTTTAGATGAAGCCGATGAAATGCTTGACATGGGTTTTATAGATGATATAGAAGAAATTCTAAGACATACAAACCCTAATAAAAGAATGCTTCTATTTTCAGCCACATTGCCAAATAAAATAATGAAACTGGCAAAAAAATACATGGGAAGATATAAGGTTATTAGTGTAGGAGAGGGGAACAATCAATTAACAACTAACAATGTGGAACAATATCATTACAGTGTAAGAAGCTCTGAAAAGTTTGAAGTATTACGTAGGGTGATAGATAACAATGATTTCTATGGATTGGTATTTTGTAAAACACGGGCCGATGTAAATGAATTAACTAATAAACTCATAGATAAGGGATACAATGCCCAGGGTATTCATGGGGACATTGCTCAGAATCAAAGGGAAAGAATATTATCTAAATTTAAAAATAAAAAATCAAATATTCTTGTGGCAACAGATGTTGCAGCCAGAGGTATTGATATAAATAACCTAACCCATGTTATAAATTATTCCTTACCTCAAAATCCAGAATCCTATGTCCATAGGATTGGAAGAACAGGAAGAGCCGGGAAAAAGGGGGTTGCAATTACCTTTGTTCAACCTGATGAATTTAGAAAATTGAAATATATTGAAAAAATAGCAAAAACCAATATTAAAAGAAAGGAACCCCCTACTATTGATGAGATTATAGAGGGTAAAAAACATTCTGTTATAAAAAAGGTTTTAGATATTATGGAATCCAAAGATTACAGTGAGGATCATCTACAACTTGCTAATAGGCTATTGGAGGAAAGTAATTGTGGTGATGCCAAGGAAGTCATAGCCTCCCTTTTAAAATATATCTTTAATAATGAATTTAAAAATGAAGGAAATGTATATAATAAAACGAAAAAAAGGCATGATAGTACTAAAAAATTTAACAATGATAGAAATAATAGAACATTTAAAAAGAATAATATATCTAAATAATTATTAAAAATAAAAAAAAGTAATTATAACCTTAAAAAAACTATTTATGTCAAAATAAAACTTCTATAAAAAAAATAGAATAATAACTATTAAAAATAAAAAAAGAAAATATTAAACATATAATTTTAAAAAAATACTTAAATTATAATTAAGAACATAATTTCTTAAATTAAATCTAAATATAAAAAAATTAAAAATAATTAAAAATTAAAATAACCTAAATCCTAAAATATAGGAAAAAATTAAATATTTGAAGAAATAAAGAAGTAAATATCTAAAAATTAGAAGTCCCATAACCTACCCTCCTCCCCCCTACACCCCTAAGCACTGAATGTCCAGAGGAAACCCTTTAAGTATGTGATCCTATATTCATAATAAGTTTAAAATATTATGTGCTTGACTATAAATTTAATTTTTTATATTCTTTAACTTTATAAAAAATAAAACACATAAAATAATAAATAATCACAAAATAAAAAAATCTTAAGAATAATAAAAAATTACATCTAAAAAGGGAGAATCCTATAAAAAATAAAAATCCTGCCATTTATTCTTCACAAATGTTTCTCCTAAGCACAAAGAGAATGGGGAGAATTCCTTTAAAGGATAATTATTGATATTATACGTGTTAGATGGGAAATTAAAGTATTTTTTTATTATTTTAACATTTTTTTCTATTTTTTCCAATAATTTTATTTTATTCTTATTTTATTATATTATTCTCGTTATTATTTTTTTAGATCATAAGTTAATATTATGTGTTTGACTATGGGGATCAATAAAAAAATAACTTAATTAAAAAAATTAATAATTAAATTTTAATAAAAAAATTATTCTTTTAAACAAAATTTTTATAGAATAACATAAACTTTAATTTTCATTAAAAATAATAAAAAAATAATATAAAAATAAAAAATTCTTAGAAATATAAGTTAATGTATAACCAACTAAAATTTTTTAATTTATACCAATTTGTTTATTGGATGGGCATCAATAGGATTGGTTCCCATCTCCTTTGCAGCCTCTGCAATTACTGCATCTGTCATTGCTATTGCAGGGAAGGTTAATTGGGCATTATCAATAGGGCCATAGAGAATAAAGTCTCCTGAACCCATGGTTTGAATAATGTTGGCTCCAATATCGCAAACATGATGAACATCCTTTGATAATTGAGTTAATCCAGACTCTCTTAAACCTTTTCTAAATTCCCTTAACCAATCCCATGCAGAGGGTATGTTGTGAATACCACTACCTACAGGGAGACCTAATTTTGCCTTAACTGCAAATGAGGCCCTTACAGCAGGCCCTGCACCGTTGCCTAATGGAGTGACTGCAACATCTATTAAGGGATACTTTATACCTGCCTTTTCGGCTAACTCCAACATTCCAGTATCTGCTGTTTTACCTCCATTTTGTAATACATTCAATTTACCCTCAACTGATGGATCCATAGGATCAAAACACAATACTATTGATGCCTCTAAATCACTATCTACTAAGTTTTGGAACTCATTATCCTCAATTGAAACGTTAATAGAGTTATATATACACTGATCAGAATAGCCAGCCTCTGTAGCCCTTTTTGCAGCAGCCATTCTTGCCTCTCCAGATGTGGAGTCCAATAGCATTGGACCATCCCATACTTCAGCAACAAAATCAATATATTTTACCAGTGCCTCTGGGTTTCCTCCAAATACCTGCACAAGAGCAGGGTTTCCAGTGGTATCTTCCATTTCAGCCTGCTTATTTATTAACTCCTCTGCAGCAGATTTATCAAATATACCCTTTCTTTCATCCTCTACAATTTTATGTCTTGCATAAAATATTGTACCTGATAATCCTGTTGGGTATTCTCCAGGTTGGCCACCAAACTTTCTTCCTGCAATTTCAATTATCATCTGATTCTTATCATATTTAAACATTCCTGCCACCTCATTATTTTATTTATAAATTATTTTTTTTATAATTATAATATTATAAAATATGGAGTAATATTAACACAAAGAAATTCCCCTCACTTCCAGTGCTTAGGGGTGTGAGGAGATAGTAGTATAGTATAGTTAATGGAATTCCTACTTTTTAAGTAATTACTTTCTCTTATAATCTTTAAATATTATTATTTTCCCTTTTATTTAAGATTTAGATTAATTTTTAATTTTTTTAATTATATTATTTTCTTATTTATTATATTTTTTAATTATTATTTTTTTAATTAATTTATAAATCTATTTAATATTGGGAATATCTTTCCAATTATCATTATGAGTATTAACCCAATTATAAATCCATATACTATACCTACATCTCTACCTGTTTTTTTACCTAATCTTTGAATTATTTCAGCATTTGTATTTTCTACAGTCTCCTCAATTTTATCCAATTTTTCATTTAATTCCTTATAATCCTTAGATGGCGTAATTACTGAAGGAGGTGTTTCTACCATTCAATCACCCTAATAAATATTTTAATAAGATAGGTATTCCAATTAAAACCATGGCAAGTACTGCCCCATATATTGTACCTATGAGGGCCTTTGATTGAACCCCAGATCCCAATCCAAAATCCCTTGTAATCAATCCTATTTTATAATCCATTGAATCCATAAGTTTTTTAGTATATTCCAAATCTGGCTTTGCAATTGTGGGCAATCCACTTTCAGAGGACTCCTCATTATCCAGATCTATCTCTTCTGAATCCTCATCTGTGGCCCCAGGATCCTTTGAGATACATTCCTTTACGGCTTGGGCTATTTTATTAGTATCCTCCACATCTATTAAATCTATTACCTCTACTATCTGCCTCTGGAATCTTTCAATGGCATCCTTTCCAGCATTTTCTAAAAATGGAATTGCTCCCTTTGCACCAATAATTCCTCCATCATCCCCAATGCCATTTTCATACAATGCCTTAAAACATTGGCCTGTAATATGTCCCTGAACCTCAGAGCCACATAATACCATAAATCTAATATTTGGATTTGAAATATAGTTTGCTACCACCTTTTCAATACCAAGGTTTTCTGTATGACATGGTCCTGAAATGGCGGCTCCTGCTTCAATGGCAGCCTCATCTAATCCATGGGATCCTAAGGTTATAACTCCAACACAACTTTCAGGATTGCCTACTACATATTCTCCACTTACAATTGGCCATCCTGAGGCAGGTTCTTTTTTCTCTGGCATATATAATTCACCTCCTTATATAAATAACAGTGAAAATATTAATAATGATAAAAATAACCCTATGGCTATACCTTGAATTTTTCCATTATAGTATCCTGAGTTATACTTTGCAATTAGAGGACCTTGGTTCATTTTTTCAGATATTATCCTAATTCTAGACTCCAACAATGCTAACTCTGGTGAATATGGTTTTATGGTTGAGGCATCTTCTTCCTCTTCTCCTCCCCCTCCTTCTAAATCTAAAATCATGGGATCCTCATCAATGGCTCCAGGATTCTCCAAATGTATTTCATAGGCCATATTATAGGCTTTTTCCATACAAACCATACTAATTAACTCAGTGTTTTTTAACAGGTATTCCCACAATAGTCCTGATTCAGGAGTTCCTTTATTAATCATCTTAACACCTCTAAACTCCTCATAGATTTATTCCCAATAATTTAGGATATATACTAATTATCAATATTATTGCCAATATAGCAATTGCCATAGTTATCCAAAAACCAAAGAATACCCCTTGGAAAATACCTCCAATGTCATATACTCCTTCTCTACCAGGGTAGGACTTTAATGGGGCATGCCTAGGATCGAGAGAGTTCTCATAGGCCTTTGCCAAATTTTCCAGTTTATCAATTTCTTCCCTTAAGGGGTTTAAATCCACCAATACAATATCCTCTCTTGTTTCTGCAATAAGTCCTGAATCCACATCCATTATCACTCCTATTTCAGGACATACTTTCACAATATCCATATTATCACCTTACATTTCCTTCTTAGGCAATTCCGGTGTGTATAATACACTGCATGCATCTTTTAATGATTGTTTTACAAACTCCCTATATACTATACCCCATAGCAATATTGAGGCCACTGAGGAGACTATATCCAATTTAGCAATTGAGAACATAAACCAAGTTATGAATCCACAGGCTATAGCCAGTAATAATGTTCTCTTATGGCTTTCATTGGGGCCTAAGCATGCATTAAATGGATGCAATATGGCCATACCTGCTGCAATAAAGGCCAATCCTATAACTCCATTTTTTACAGTCCCTTCAATGATGGTATCTGGATAAAATCCCCCTGCATAGGCTGCACAGAATCCTAAGATGGATAGGGCTCCCATAAGGGACAATTTTGTCATACTTTCAACCATTATTGGAATCTTCATTCCAATGGGATTTACAGTTAATTTACCCACTATGTATCCTAATACAATGGATACTACTGTAACAATTATTGGTATTCCATACAATAACTCCTTTGGAAGATTAAATTGACTTATTGCTACTCCTGCCAACAATACTCCTGCCAATGTGGAGATGGCACCTAACCCTAAACTTACCATACCTATAGAGGGAACACCAGTTCCAAGACCATAGGCTGCAACCCTTCTTGTGGTATTTGCACCAGCCACTGTGGCTCCAGAAGCCAGTAATCCCCCTAATAACATGGATACTTGGGGAAAAAACTGTGAAATATACATTCCAACAATTGCAAGTATGGCGCCGATTACTATAACCTGATTTTCTGGATATAACTCTGCTGCATGTCCTCCACCGCCATGACTCATAATAACACCTCAATTAAATTTGAAATTCATTAATTTTAGAGCAGATATTATTTTAATTATTACAATATTATTTTTTAGGTATTTTTGATATTTTTTAGTGAATTATGCTCCAATGGACATTCCAACCACAATAACTCCAGTTAATAATGATGCAATAAAGGAGGCTATAATTCCATTGGGTATTTTTTTGAACTTTGGATCATGGAACCCTTCTATGGTTCCCCCTATGTTATAGGATGCAAGTACTGCATTCATAAAGAAAAATCCTACTGCAATTATCCCTGCAACCTCTGAGGTAAATCCTAACTGTTTTAAGGCAATATAGGCAAGGCCTCCACCAATACCTCCAAGGGCTGCTCCCATTAATCCACTAATAAAACATACTGTAGGCACAGCATGACCTGTAGTACCTGGAGTAATGTATGATTTTTGATAATCTCCTGTAATTGGGTCCTTCTCACACTTATCTGCTGCTGGAACCACTCCAACACCAAAGACATAGATTAATTGACCTAACAACATAGTTAGGGCCAACATAATCATGGAACCTACAGCCCCTGATAGCAATATAATTGCCAAATGAATGGGATTGGATAAATCAATGCCCTTTTGAGAAGCCATTATTGCAGCAGCCATTAATCCTGTAAATCCAGCACCTGCTGCCAACTGAGTGGTACCTGTACCAACACCTGTTGATGTGGCCATAGCCGCAGGAGCCCCACCCACTGGAACAAAATGAACACTTGCATTAATTATGGCACCTGCCAAGGTAATCTCCACGAGAGGTATTGCCATACTTACAACATCCATAATCTATCACCAAAATATTTATTTATCTATCAGTATAAGGTCCGTATTTTTTTCGGGCATATACTTCAACCATTCTATTTAAGTATGCAGCAATGGCAACTATGACTATTCCAACTACTATGGCTATAATGGATTTTGAAACTAAATCTCCACCAACAATTTCTCCAATAATTCCCCTCCAGCCATCGAGGAATATTATCAATCCAAATGTAAGTCCTGTTAATGGACCCCCTAACTTAGAACAAAAGTAGGATGAATCCATACCATTTCTAATACCATATTCTGCTTTAATATCAATATCTCCCTGGTTTGCAACGGGAACACCACCACCAAAGGGATACTTTTGATATTCCCTTTCAGCACCGTAATGGACATCCCCTGTTGATGAACCAATGGCTCCCACAGTAATACCAAATATCAAGGCCACTAAGGGTAGTGGGAAGGGATTACCTAATACTGAAGTTGCTAAGTAGGCTGCCAATAACATACAGAACACTGCAATAAAGCCATGTCCAACAATAGGGCCCAGATGGGATAGAACAACATCCATATACACTGGCTGACCAAAGTTTTGGGACTGTCCCACAATTCTTCCAAGATAGGAACTAACAGAATAGGCCCCATGTACAAATGCTGCAATACCTGAGCCTATAATTAATGCAATAGGTACGTTAAGGCCCATGTTTAATAGAGCCCAGGCTACTGCTCCTGCTGCAGCAACATATAAACCATAGGATACAGGCTCTCCTGATATAGCCTTATTAAAGTATCTATGGATATTTCCCATCTGAGGTCCCAATTGAACCTGTGAGTTTGGGTTTGATTGAGAACCTACATCAGATTCTAAATCCTCAGCACATCCTGCTACAGTGGCTGCTGCACCTGATAGTGCCAAAGCCCCCAGGACTAATAATGTTGGATCCATATTTTCACCTCATGAAGTAGGATATATGATAAATAAAATACTTTATTTCTTATTAATTTTTTAAATATATATTATTTTCTATTTAATTTTATAAAATAGGGATAATATAACTGTTTTTAAAATATTATTGATTTTTAATAAAGAGTTTTTTAATAAATTATAATCAAATATGTATAAAATAAATAAAAATAATATAATAAATAAGAAAATAATATAATTATTTTCATAGATTAAATATAAATGGTTTTTTTAAAATTATATTTATGGCAACAATATGATGATGACATTTTAAACTTATTGTAATATAGTAATTCTATACTTAAAGAATTTCCTTATACTTTAAGTGCTTAGGAGTGTAGAGAGAAGGATATCGGCAGGGAACTTTTGCTTTTTTAGTATTTATTTTCTTTATGCCTTTAAGTATTTTCTTTTATTTTAGGATTTAATTAATTTTATTTTTTTCCATTATATCTTAAGATTTAGATTATTTTTCTATATTACTATTTTATATTTTTTTATTATTTTATTTTTTTAATTTTTAATTTTTTAATTATTTTTATTATTTTTTATTCAGATTATGTTAAAAAAAACTATAAAAAATTATGTTTCCTTTAATAGAAATCCTAAATGTTTTAATTATCTTAAAAAAATTTAAAAAAATAATTTTTAAATATAATAATAAAAAAAATTTAATTATTATTTAATGAGCAGGAATTATTGGATCCCTTTCTCCTGCTGGCTCAAATTCTCTTAGGGCCCCTCTTGCAAACTCCTTCCTTGGGTGGGCAAAGTCAAATACTAAGGATGGATCTGCAAATGCTATTTTAATTAATGGGTTCATTGCAAAGGCATCCTTTCTTGCTGAGTGGGCTGCCTGAGTAATACCAGCATACTCTCCCTGGTGTCCTACGTTCATGGCATAGTTTGGATAGTTTGGACCTCTTAATTCCAATGGAGAGGCTTCATCATTTCTAATTGAGAGTGAGTTTGAGGCACCACACTGATCCTGTAAGTCATATCCATAGAACCCTAACCTACTGTGGTATTCTTTGTGGAGTATTTGGCTTAAATACCAACCATTAACTCCCGCATTTGAGTTTCCTGTTGCCATACATACTGAAATACCAGATGCTGCTGCTGCAACAGCTGCCCTCTGGGATCCTCCAAAGTGGTCCTCCAATAGTGCAGGGAATTCGTCGTACTGCTCCAATGAGTATAGGGTAACCTCTGTTGCAATGTCCTCTACAATATCCATTGTAGGCTTTACATTGTTTATTCCATATTTTTTCTCTACATAGTCATATCCATAATAACTAAAGTCATCCAATATATCATCAGTGTAGGCTGCTGTAGCATACTGGGTGAATCCAACCCCTCCAGACATGTAGGAACCAAGCCATATTTGGTCGTAAAGCATGGCTCCTGCAGCAACTACCTCCAAGGATTGTTCAATTGGATCCTCACTTACTCTAGTTGTCTGTATTACATCACAGAATATACCAAATGGAATACCTCCTGGCTCGTTGGCCCCTCTTGATCTTCTTGCAGGTAGTGCAGTACCTATTGATACAACATCGGCGTGCTTTGCTGCATAGGAGAAATCAGCAATTGCAGCCTCCCCTGCACATAGTTTGTATGCGGTAATAAAGGACATTCCAATCTGCATGGCAGACCATCTTGCTATTGTACCTCCATCACATACTCTACCTACCAAGGTAGGTACCCTTGATACCTGATAGGTCTTTTTACCAATGGCAGTTTTTAATTGTTCAGCCTGCTCCTCTGGGAACAATTTATTAATATCAATTAAAAATACCTTATCAATTTCATCTGCCAATTCATCATCCCCAGTGAATATCTTAGCATAGGAATCCCAAGCCAATGCAGGATCTACCTCAACCATGTGCTCCTGAACAACAGCACCCCCTGGCAATGCATGGTTTATGGTTTCCATATATTCGTTAATGGTTTCTGGAGTTACCTCCACACCAAGTCTCTTTTCAAGAACAGCATGCCCTGTGTCCATTCCCACAATAACAGTCCTTCTCATGTCGTCCCACATTTGTTGCATGGCTGCATTGTTCATAAAGTGTAAGTCATCACCCTCTACTATGTAGTCTGTACCTGAAAGTTTATAGGGCATTAATTTTCTCTGTCCCAATGGAACTCCAATGTCAGGGTTGTATCCGGGGATACCCCCCCCTCTTTTCCATAAGTTCCTTTGCATGTTCAACAAATTCCTTTTTTCTTTTGGATTGTTTCCATCCACCAAATGTATAAAACTTTGTGTATTTTTCCTTTGGATCTTCTTCAAATTTTTCCTTCAANGCCTTAAAAAATGACGTTGTTGTTGTGGCAATGTCTCCTGGAAGACGACATATTACTAAACCAGTATGTGAAATTACCTATGGGATAAGGGAAGCAGGAATTCAAACCAGTGTTCTTGTATTGGACGCAGGTAGTGGTATTCCCCATGATGCCCCCCATGGAAGTTTAGGATCTACATTTGGATTGAAGCCTGAAGAGGCCAAACAGGTAAATAGGCATAAACTTTGCCTTATACACTTTGGGAACGTTAGGAGTCATGTCATCTATAAGACAAGATTATTCTTAAGGTATGTTAAAATACCAACAATAATCATCTGCCAAACTCCTATTGATATGGAGGATTTTGCTAAGATAGGGGTTAAAACCAGAGATGTAATGCCTGTTGAACCTAAGACTGAAGGAATGATTGTAGATATTGTATCAGGGGTTGTTAGGGGGGAATCTCCTCCTCAATCAAAAATTGATGAAGTAATTAAAAAAATTAAGGATAATTTAAATTAAGAGGTGGTTTTATGGCATACGAGCCTCAATATTACCCAGGCAAAACTAAGATTGCACAAAATAGAAGAGATCATATGAACCCAGAATTTGAATTGGAAAAATTAAGAGAAATTCCAGATGACGATATTGTAAAAATTATAGGGCAGAGACAACCAGGTGAGGATTACAAAACAGTTCATCCTCCATTGGAAGAAATGGATTTACCTGAAGACTATGTTAGGGACTTAGTTGAACCTATAAGTGGTGCCAAAGAGGGTCATAGAATTAGATATATTCAATTTACAGATTCTATGTACAATGCACCTGCTCAACCATATGATAGGGCAAGAACCTATATGTGGAGATTTAGAGGGGTAGATACTGGAACCCTTTCAGGTAGGCAAGTTATTGAAATGAGGGAAAGTAATCTTGAAGAAATTGCAAAGAACTTCTGTATAGATACTGCCTTCTATGATCCTGCAGTTTGTGGAATAAGGGGAGCAACTGTACATGGACACTCCTTGAGATTGGATGAAAATGGATTGATGTTTGATGCCTTACAGAGATATGTATATGATGAAAAAACAGGACATGTACTCTATGTAAAGGATCAGGTAGGAAAACCATTGGATGAGCCAGTGGATGTTGGTGAGCCATTACCTGCTGAAAAATTGGCAGAAATTACCACAATATATAGAAAAGATGGAGTTCCAATGAGAGAGGACACAGAACTTATCAGTGTAGTTAAGAGAATCCACAGGGCAAGGACCTTAGGTGGATACATGCCTACTGAAGAAACATTTAAGGATTTATAAAAAAATGTAAAGTAATAAAATATAAAATAAATTAAATTAATCATAAATAATTAAAAAATATTAAATTAATATTAAAACCTTACCTCTATAACCTTTTGAGGTGAATAAAATGGAATCTGAGAAAAAATTATTTTTAAAGGCATTGAAGGAAAAATTTGAAGAAGATCCAAAGGAAAAATACACAAAGTTTTATACATTTGGTGGATGGAAACAATCCAAAAGAAAAAAGGAATTTGTTGAACATGCAAAGGAACTTATGGAAAAGAGGGGGGGGTAT
>JAHEQB010000027.1 GCA_019561555.1 Methanothermococcus sp. SCGC AD-155-C09 | reverse complement strand
GTAAATTAATGGATCAGACAAATATAAGAATAGATAGGAAAACAGGGACTACAGCACATGGTGCAAAAGTTGAAGGAGAGCAGGTAAAACCTGGGACAGTATTTAAGGGTAATGTTGATATTGTAATCTCTGAACCTGTGCGGGGATTACAGTTTGGTGATGCAAGAAAGATAGGGAATGTAGTAATCGATAAATGGTTGGAAAATTGGAATAAAACAGACAAAATGGAGAGAACTAAAATATTAATTGAAGAAATAGTAATCCCAGCAATTCAAAATATAAAGGTATTAGGGGGACATAAGAGTAAAGGGGCAGGAAAGGTGAATATTACTATTGGTTAATTAGGTTTATTGGACATATGCTAAAATATTTATTTTTTTCCTTTTTTTACTTCTAAAAATTTTATAAATAATTAATTTTTAATTTTAATTTTTTTTATTTAGTTTTTATTATTCCACTTAAGAATTTCCAAATACCTGCAAGGGAAAAATAAAACATCTATGTAAATCCAGAGGATGTATGGATTATCAATAGAGAATATTGGACTGGAAAAATAAAATTCCTACAAAATTACCTATGGAACTTGTAAAAAAAATAATTTTATTTAGTAGTGATGAGGGAGATATTGTTTTAGATCCTTGGTAGTATCTAAAATGTTGGAAGGCACTACATTGGGTTTGAAATAGTGTGCCTGAATACTACGAATTTGCCAAAAAAGATTATTAATGTTAGATAAATTTATTTATAGTTAATAATAATAAATGGTATGATAAAGACGGTTAATTGGAATTTCCTTATTATATTTTTTAAATATTTTTATAAAATATTAATAATATATTTTTTATAAATTTTACACTTATAAAATTAAAAAAGTGATACTATGGAATTACATATTGATGAAAAAAAACTTTTAAAGATATTCCAGGATAGTAAAAGAGAGGAGATACCTGTTAGTGAATTATCTAAAAATGAACTTATGAACTCAGAAACCAAGGTTATGAGAACGGCCTTATGGCTATCAGGTAAGGAATTAGTGGATATTGTAGAAAAGAAAAAAAAGCATGTTAAATTAAGTAAAAGGGGAGAGGATGCACTAAATAAAGGACTTCCTGAAAGGAGAATAGCAAATTACTTAAAGGAAAGAAATACCAACAGTATATCAATAAAGGATATTGGCAATATATTGGATAAATCTGAAATAAATCCTGCACTGGGTCATTTAAAAAGAAAGAATATTGCCAAGATTGAAAAGGGAATTATATATTTTGATAATTTAGATTATAAGGATGAGGAGGAAGAAACCCTTAAAAAAATAAAGATAGATGCCAACATAGATAAATATAACCCTAAGGTAATAAACCTATTAAAGAAAAGGGGCCTTATTGAAATTGAGGAAATAATAGATAGATCCATTAAATTAACTAAAAAGGGTAAGGAGTTTATAAAAAATCCCATAGAAATAAAGGAAGAAATATCTCAGTTAACCAGGGAACATATTGTTGATGGAAAATGGAGGGAATACCATATTAGGCCCTATGATGTAGGTATTCCCACTGAGGAGGTATATCCTGCAAAGTATCATCCTATGACAAGGGTAATCTATGAGGTAAAGGAGATATTAATAGGTATGGGATTTAAGGAGGTAAAAAGTCCCATAGTTGAAAGTGAGTTTTGGAATTTTGATGTACTATTTGAACCTCAGGATCATCCTGCAAGGGATATGCAGGACACATTCTTTTTAAAATATCCCAATAGCGGAGAGGTTCCAAAGGATCTTTTTAAAAAGGTTAAAAATATTCATGAGAGAGGGGTTGTAGATGGGAAAAAAATATCCAAAGGATGGAATTATGAATTTAAAAAAGAAATATCTGAAAGAATGGTGTTAAGAACTCATACTACAGTATCCTCAATAAAATACTTAGCATCCCTTTCCAATGATGAGAAAAATAAACCTCATAAAGTATTTTGTATAGATAGGGTATTTAGAAATGAATCCATAGATTATAAGCACTTACCTGAGTTTTATCAGTGTGAAGGCATAATTATGGATGAAAATGTTAGTTTTGATAATCTTATAGGGGTTTTAGTGGAATTTTTAAAGAGATTAGGGTTTGATAAAATTAGAGTAAGGCCTGCCTATTTTCCATTTACAGAGCCCTCATTAGAGGCTGAGGTTTATTTGGAGGGAAAAGGATGGCTTGAAATTCTCGGGGCTGGAATGTTTAGGCCTGAAGTTCTTGAACCATTGGGTATAAAAAAACCAGTTTTGGCCTGGGGCATAGGACTAAGTAGGTTGGCAATGCTTAGATTGGGTTTAATGGATATAAGGGAACTTCATAAGAATCAATTGACATGGCTTAAAAAGGTAAAGTATGTTAATGAATATAAAAGTGAGTAAGGAATATAAAACCATAACTAAAAAATCTTATAAAAATAATGATTATAAAAATAAAAAAAAGGAATATAGGGCTTTAAATAAAGAATAAAATAATTAAAACCATAACTAAAAAATCTTATAAAAATAATGATTATAAAAATAAAAAAAAGGAATATAGGGCTTTAAATAAAGAATAAAATAATTTAAAAAAAATAAAATTATAAAAAAATAAGAGATATAAAATAAAATTTTATAATTAAAAAATAAGGGATAATTATAATTAAAATAAAAAAATTTAAGATATACAAATACCTAAAATGGTGAATATATAAAAAATAAAAATTCCATATTTCTTCCTTAGGTGCCCCTAAACACTGAGGGAACAGATCCTTTTTATTAATATTTTATCCTTTTATTATATTATTTTATGTTATGGATTATAAGTTTAAGAGATTAAAAATTATTAATTTTAAGAATAAAAAATAATTAAAAAGAATTAAAAACTAAAAATAATAAAATAAATAAAATAAATCTTAAAGTTTTAAAATATAGTCTTAAAACCTATTTAAGTGTTTAAAATCCTTAGAATATGAATCAATATCTGTTTTTAAAAATAATTACAATTATTCCTATTTTTTATTTTTATAATAAATTTTTTATATTATTTTTTATTAAGTTTCCTAATAAGAATTATAGTAGATTATTTAATATAAATATTTTTTTAAGTTCATAATAAAGTTTTTATTGGGAAATTATGGAAATTAACAATAAAATTGGAGATAATAAAGAGAATACTAATAGTAATAATAAAAATAATAAGAACAATAAAAGCAATGGCAACAATAAAAATAATAACAGTATTAGTATAAATAATAAAAATATCTTTGAAAATAGTATATTAAATGCCTATCTTGAATCCTATAGAAAAACAAGAAAAGGAGATAAAAAGGAGGAAGTGGATTTAATTAAAGAATATATATTAAATGCAAAAAACATAGTTATAGCCACTAATAATTTAAAAAAATTCCAAATTTTAAAAGACTTATTATTGGAGAATGTATATAAAGATAATAATAGATCTGAAATAAAAATATTTAAAATAAATATTCCCACTGAGGTTTCAGACTTAACAAGAATGCCTGTATTATCCAAGGGACTTATGGCCTTAGATACCTCCAATGCTGATATTGTTATAGCAAGGGGAAGATTAGGAATTCCTGGCTCAGGTTCCATGTTGCTTATTATGGATAATAAGGGGAGAATATTAACAGGATATATTTCTCCTCCGTCTGTAATGCATAAGAAAAATATTGAGGATAGTGTAAGGGATGAATTAATAGGGGCCTTAAAAAGAATAGGAGTTATTTAATTAGGTGATATTATGAAATGTGGTATAACTGAAACTGTAAAGACCTTAGAATCTAAAACAAAAATTATGGATATAATATATCATATTGTAGAGGAAAAGGCAAATGCTGTAAAGTATTTTTTAGAGGGCCAGGAGTTTGAACAGGTTATAATATTTGGAGCATACTTATGTGGAAACCATATGGCCCATACCCTTGTAAAGGATGCCAACGAGGTAATATTGGTAGATATATACCCTCATTTAAAGGATATTATAACCAACAAAAAAATCACATTTATGGATTATAATACCTTTAACCTATCATTGAGAAATAAGAGATTAAACCCAGATTTACTTATAGATATAACAGGAATAGGGGGGCTATCTCCTGAAGTTATATCCAACTTTGATCCAGAGGTACTTATAGTTGAGAATCCCAAATATACCTATGATATGGATATTTTTGAAATAGATAATTCATTGGAAAGGCTAAATGTTGGTAAAAAACGGGGATTACTTAATACCTTTAGATCCTCAAGGGTTTCAAAGACCTCTGGAACCATGACCCTAACAATAGATACCATCTTAGATTCCTGTAATGAAATAAAGGAGTTAGATGGAGTACTTTATGTTTTACCCAACTTAAAGTATTATGAGGGTATATTATTCCATAAAAAGGATGCCAAGGAATTCATGGGCGAGATAAATAACCCTGCAGTATTGGTAAGTTGTTTAGATGATGATATTTATCTAGAAATAGATAATATATTAAAAAGAAACATAGATAGAATTAAATCCCATGTGGAAAGGATTAGGTAGGTTTAATAATTATAAAATAATAAAATAATAAGAGAGTATCTAACGTTAATAAGAACTATTAAAAAAATAATAAAAAATAAAATAATAATTATTAAAAAATAAATAATAAAATAAATAATAATCTAATTAACAAAATGTATTAAAAAGTAAAAATTTAAATTATAAAATGATTTTAAAATACCTGAGAAAGAGCAAAAAATAAGAATTAAAATTATAGTAAGGAACATAATGTTTTTATTTCTATTATTTATTTTTTGTATTTAGATTTATAGATTTAGGAAACAATTCCCTCCTGCACATCCAGTGCTTAGGGATGTAGGAGGAAAGGGGATGGTGGTATGGGATTTCTACTTTTTAAGTATTCACTTAAGTATTTACTTTTCTTTATCTCGTTAAGTATTAATTTCCTTTTATCTTAAGATTTAGATTAATTTTATTATTTTTTTTAGATTATTTTAATTTTATTTTTTAATTTTTAATTTTTTAAATTATTTATGAGTGTGTCTAACATATAACTTCAATACTTATTAATAGTAAACTATATATTTAAAATATTGCTAATAATAATAGTATGTTAAAGAGATGGGATACTAGAAATTACGACATAAAATTAATTTTAGAGATATTCGACTGATTAATGTACCATTTGAATCCATAGGTATAACAAAAGAGGATTCACAATATTAAGGTAATAATAAAGGGGATTATAAAAGAATTGGAAAAATTATCCCTGAGATCTCCAGAGATAAGAGTAAATAAATTCTCAGAGTGAGAATCGATCACTCTGTCCTACACTTCTGGGAGAAAAAACTATCTCCTTATATGGAAGAAATAATTAATATAGTTATGAAAAAACTCCATAAATGACATATTCTAAAGGTTTTATAGATTCTACAATCATTACGAATAGAAAAAAAAGAAAGGATTGAAATACATGTAATATCTAGATATAACAAAGAACTTAGAACCCTTTTCGGATCGCCGCCTCCATAATGCTTACGAGACTGAAAGTATTAAAAGACTGCCAGAAGGAAAGGGATACTTCTACGCTGACGGAGGTTACGATAGTAAAAAAGTTTTAAACACTATTGTATTAAAGGATATTTACCACAGGTTAAACC
>JAHEQB010000026.1 GCA_019561555.1 Methanothermococcus sp. SCGC AD-155-C09 | reverse complement strand
TCTATCCTATCTTTTTTTCTATTCCTAATTATTGTAAGATCTATAAAACCTTTAGAATACATCATTTATGGAGTTTTTTAGAACCATATTAATTATTTTTTCCATATAAGGAGATAGTTTTTTCTCCCAGAAGTGTAGGACAGAATGATAATTCCCACTCTGAGAATTTGATTTACTCTTATCTCTGCAGATCTCAGGGATAGTTTTTCCAATTCTTTTATAATCAATGCCTTTATTATTACCTTTATATTGTGAACCTTTGGTTTTGGTATGCCTATGGATTCAAAAGGTACATTAATCCAGTCGAATACCTCTAAAATTAATTTTATGTCGTAATTTCTAGTATCCCATCTCTTTAACATACTATTATTATTAACAATATTTTAAATATATATTTTAATATTATAAGTATTGAAGTTATATGTTAGACACACTCTTAATGGGATAATGAATATTATATAATAAAAAAAATAATTAAAATTTTATAAAAAATTATTAAAAAAATTATTAAAACTATCAAGATAATAATTATAATAAAAATATAACTTATTTATAGTCAAGGGCAGAGCGTGTCTAACATCATAAAATTTAATTAAAAAAATAATAATAAAAAAATAAAAATAAATAAAAAAATAATCTAAAAAAGATAAAATAATAAAAATAATAAGATAATAGTATAAAATAATAAAATAATCTAATATCAAAGATAAAATGAAAGTAAATACTTTATATAAAGAAAAAAAATACTTAAGAACATAAAGAAAATTAAATTACTTAAAGTAAATACTTAAGGAGTAGAAATTCCTCATCACCATCCCCTCCCTCCTAATACCTCTAAGCATTGGAAGTGAGGGAAAATACTATATTTTGATAGAAAGTAAGGTATGGAAAAATTAAAGATTTTAAAATATTCAAATATATAATATAACTTTTTGTAATTTTATACTCCTTAGGGATTTAAAAAGAGTTATATAATGAAGTGATATGTTAGACACACTCTCAAGGACATAATAATTTAAACTTATTATGGATATAGGATCACATAATAAGGGTTTCCTCTGGACATCCAGTGCTTAGGAGTGTAGGGGGAGGGGGTAGTTATGGGATTTCTACTTTTTAAGTATTTACTTTCTTTTATTTTTTTTAAATGTTTAATTTTTTCCTATATTTTAGGATTTAGGTTATTTTAATTTTATTTATTTTTATTTTTAATTTTAATTTTTTTTATTTATTTTTTATATTTAGATTATGGTTTAAAAAATTATGTTCTTAATTATAAATAAAAAAATATATGTCCTTACATCTCTTAGATAAATTTCCCATCCATATCTTGAAATCTTCCATCATCTCTCAACATATCAAGTTTATCCAAATTTTTTGATAGCCATCCAACTTTTTCCCTCTTTCTCCCATCGAATTCTGGGACATATGGTTTGATATCCAATAGAGGCGTTCCATCCACAACATCCACATCCCTTATATGTAGCAGATTTTTTTCAGTTCCCATAAGACGTACAATTGATAGACCTATTGGATTTGGACGAGATGGCGCCCTGGTTGCAAATACCCCATGGAACTGATCATCTAAAAATGGCTTTACCTTTAATTTGTAGTTCTTGGCCAAATGAAAGTGGTATATCAAAATAATATGGGAAAACCCTTCAATATCCTTTAAACCCTCAACATACTCTTGAAATACTTCAACTGTCCCATCAACACCAATTGCGGCAGTAGGTTGTATTGGTGTTCCCTTAGGCTCCTTAAATGGAGAATGGATTATTCCAATTGGTTTGTAATTTATAACTCCTACCATAGATACACCCCAATATGTTAAATCCATAACATTAAGTTTATTTCTTAAAGATTCTAACCCTTAATTATCCCTTTTTTACTTAATAATAAAATTTTATTAAATAAATTAATTATTTTTTTTATTTTTTTTATTATTAATAATAAATAAATATATCCTATTAATATAAACTTTTTATTATTTTACAGAATAAATAATTATAATAATATAAAATTCTTCTTAGGTTATATCATGATAACAATTATAAGTCCAGAGGGCAGTTCAACAACAGAGGCCCTAAAGAGGGCCATAGAGCATTTAGGAAGTAGATGTGAAATTTTACTACTATCAGATAGTAATTTAATAGTAGATAGGAATTTCCACTTAGATAGTGATATAATACATCCGAGATGTGGTATTGGCAATTACTTAGATAGATTAACAATGTACTCCTGGCAGGTGTTGAATTCCTTAGAATGTGAGGGCCATACCTTTGTCAATAATCTTAAAACAGTATATGATTCCTCTGATAAGTTTAAAACTATCAAAATATTATCCAAAAATAAAATAAATACCCCAAAAACAGCCATAGTAAGGGATTACGAAGATGCCAAAAGATTTATGGAAAGGGAAAATTTAGAATACCCTGTGATCTTAAAAAATTCCTTCTCCAAGTGTGGAATCACTGTTAAAAAGATAATCTCTGATGAAGAATTAAAAAAATATACTAAAAATGCAATATGGGAGGGAACACTAATCCAGGAATATATAGATTTCAGTATAAAAGGTGTTTATAAGGATATTAGAGTACTTGTAGTGGGAGGAGAGGTTATTGGAGGATACAGTCGAGTTAGTAAAAATTTCATTACAAATTTATACTTAGGGGGAGCCATTGAACCTATAGAACTAACTGAGGAGTTAAAGGAGTTGGCATTAAAATGTGCCCAATACATGAAGGGAGATATAATGGGCATAGATATACTTCCATCAAAGGATGATTGCTATTATGTTATTGAGACAAATGCAGTACCTGGTATAAAGGGGTTTAAGCACTTGGGTATTGATGTAGATTATAAAATTGCAGAGTTTTTAATAGGATATAATAAATCATAATAAATTATTAAAAATATGATCTTAAAATTATTTATAGTTAATAAAAAACCTAATTCTCATTAGTACTTAAAAAGGATAATTAAAAAAATAAAAAAATAAAAAATTATATTAAAAATATAAAATTAAAATAAAAACTCTAAGATCTTAATATTTTAAGAAAAAGAAATATATAAAATATAAAAATATCTTTATTATTAATCCTATGCTCCTAAGAACTGAAGAAAGGGGATTCTACCTAAAGAATTTACCATAATGTTATATTAATCTAAGTTAGGTACAATTAAAATATTTCTTTCTGTTATATACTATCCTTTTTATTATTTATTTATGTAATGGACTTAGGTTACTATCATATTCCTTAAATATTCTTTTATATGTTCCTTAGTTATAAATAAACATTTATATTATAATTAATTAATCTGGTGATTCTTATCAAAGAACATAAAAAGATAGGGAGCCTTAAATTAGAAGATATTTTAGATCACCCAGTGTTTATTGTAGTAATGGGGCATTTTGCAATATTTCTTCTTGCCATTCCCTATTATTATAAATTTAATTATTATTCCCTTTTAAAAATATTTTTAATTGTTTCCCTATTTATTTTATTTTATTCCATACCTTTTTTTGTTGATGTAAAATTCCATAAATACTTTAAAAATCAAAATCTAAATTTGAAATTCCAATTAAAAAATATTATTCCCATTATTTATGCTCTCCTATTATTTTTAATAATATATCATGGAGTATATACCCTTACAAATTCCCTTTTACCCTCTGTTGCCTATTCCTTGGGAGTAATATTCATATCAAGTATATTTGCCAAATTTAAAGGCAAAAATAAAAGTAGAGGGGGATTTAATAAAAATATTTATATTTTTAATAAGATAATACCAATATCCAAAATTTTCTCTAAGTTATCAAAAAATATGGATAATATTATATTTATAATAGGTATTATTTCATTTATAATGTTATTAATTATTTATAATGCCATACCATTAACAAACTATACTGTTAGAATGAATATTTCAGATGATCCTTTAAGGCTTATCTCCACAGGGGCCCTTGTTTATGGGGGGATTAATAATATTTTTTACTTTATAGTAGCATTTATATTAATATTCTTATTGGGATATAAAGCAGGAATTCTAATACTGTGTTTTTCATTTTTGATATATAACTATAGATCTAAAAAAATATCCTATAAATGGTTAATTGCCTCTATTGTTGGATTACTTGTGTTTTTAGCCATTATGACTAAGGTTATACTACAATACTCTGGGCAAAAATGGAGTATTGGAATTTTTAAAATACTTTCATATAGGGCCTACTTTGATATTATGGTATTGGAAAAAATAATCAATTATTCTTATCCAATGCTTGGAAAAATAACATTAAATCCTGTGGGGGAAAGTCTTATAGGGGAGTTGCTCTTTGGCTATTCCCATAATTTTACATCTACAATGTTTGGGCCAATATACTTGGATTTTGGGATATTTGGATTAATCTTTGCAAGTTTATTGGGGTTTTCAAGTAAATTGATATATGAGGGAGATAAAAAAATATACAGTATATATGCCGCCATACTTTTATCCATGTGTGAAATTGGAATTAACTATGGCTTTATAATAGTAATGTTAATAATGTTATATGTAAATTCATTAATGAATAGGGAACATTAATGATATATTAAAATACCAATTAAATGACACATTATAATCAATAACATAAATTTCTTAAATCCACATCTAAATATAAAAAATAAAAAATTAATTAAAAAATTAAAAAAATAATAATAAAATAAAAAAATAAAATTAAAATAACTAAAAAAATAATAAAGTTAATCTAATTCATAAAATAATAAGAGAAAAAATAAAAATATATAAAAATATAGGGAAAAAGTAAATATTTAAAGAAATAAAGAAAAGTTAATGCCTAAAAAGTAGTAGAAATTCCCTACCGCCATCCACCCTCTCCCTACACTCCAAGCACTGGAAGTGAAGAGGAAACTCTTTAATTATAGGACTACTACACCATAATAAGTTTAAAATGTTATATGTCTTATTATAAATATAAAATAGTAGTTATAAAAAAATTAAAATTAAATATGGATATAATGTCTTAAAAAATTATTACATCAAAATAAAAAAATGCAAGATTCTACTTTTCCTTTGAATGTATATGGTTAAAAAATTCTAACTTTAAAAGGTTAATAAATTCCACAAATCATTTTAGTGTTTTAAAGTTCTTAGGAAATAGGTTTAATGTTTTATATATGGACTATAAATAAAGAACTTGGGATATTATGGAGATATTTAAAATATATTTTAATTTTGTTAATGGTGTTTATAATTATAATACTAAATACCGCTATAATAATGAATACAATAACGAGAATAGTGATAAATATAACAATAATGGGAGCACTAATAAGGACACCCTATCAAATAAAAAGAGAAAAAATAATAAAAAATACCTAAAAAATGGGGAAATAGAACAGAATCAAAAGGAAAAATACCTTATAATTACTGTGGATATGGATGATGATGTGGGAAGAAAGGCCAATATTAAAACACCCATACTGGGCCGGCATGATTGCATAAATGCAGCCATTAAATTGGGACTATCTGATCCTGGGGATACGGACATAAATTCAATAATTGGGGGAGTTAAGTTTTATGATGAGTTAAAAAAAAGTGGAAATGACGTGGAATTGGCCCTAATATCTGGCCATAAAAATGTGGAGTCAAAGGAATGTGCTAAAAGAATAAAGGAACAGTTGGATTTTTTAATATATTTATATGAACCTAATTTTATATATTTTATATCTGATGGTAAGGAGGATGAATTGGTATTAAAGTATTTGGAGAGTAAAGATATATTTGTGTGGAAAAAGAGGGTTGTTGTAAAACAGAGTGAATCCTTAGAATCTACCTATTACTTAATTCAGGAATTTCTTAAAAAAACAATGTCTCAGTATGTGCCCCTTATATTTACATCAATAGGTTTTGCCATGGTTATTTATGCCATATTTGCAGATCTTGGGTGGAGAATAATCGCAGGTATTGTTGGATTATATATTCTCTCAGAGGGCTCGGGAATAATTAAGAATTTAAAAAAATCCTTTGCTGAAGGTAAGAAAAGCCTTGAATTTGGAAAACTTACTCCAATGGGCAATACCTTAGGTATATTAATAATCATCATAGGGTTTTTGTATTCCTACAATATGGCCAGGGATATGGAACTGATTCAATCAATAGAGGTTTTTATAAATAACTTTACCAATCCCTTGATTCTGGGAATACTGATAGGTATAATAGTGCATTTTGTAGATGATGTTATACATTCCAATAATGATATATTGGATTTATTGAAAAAATTCCTATTCAAGATAATAATTATCTTCATGTTTAGGGAACTTTTATTTGAGTTTTCAAGTTTCTTGGGAGGAAACACTCAGTTTGTAGTACTAGTAATATATGTTGTGGCATATACTGCAATACTTATTTTGTTGTCTGTCATATTATTCTATAGGCCAAAGGAAAAAGTAGTGAATAAAAATTATATGAAATAAAAAAATTAATTAAAAAATAAAATTAATATATAAAAAATAATAAATTATAATTGAATAAAAAAAATAAAATCAATAAAATATTTATTTTTAAAAAACTAAAAAAGAAAGCCCTTAAAAGATTTTACTTAACAGGACATCCATATAAGAGAAGCATGGCTCATAAGGTTGTATATTAATATAAAGTTATTTGGGATAATTATGCTAAAAATTTTAGGCTACAGGAAAGGAACCTTAACAAAGATAAATATAGAGGAATTGGATAGTAACCACTATGATTTAATATGGATAGATTGTTATGCTCCTTCAAATGAGGAACTTTTAAAACTCTCTAGAAAGATAGGTATTAGTGTAGATGAATTAAAGGTTGGATTGGATGAACAGGAGGTTCCAAGGGTTGAAGAGGAGGATGATTATTACTTAATTATCTATAAGGCCCCTCTATTTGAGGAGGACGTTACCACTACCTCCTTTGGGATATATATAAAGGGAAATATTATTCTAACTCTCCACAGTGATAAAATAAAGTCCATTGGAAGAATATATACTTTATTAAACTCAAAAAAACCAAAGATATTTCTTGAGAAGGGAACTGGATTTTTTTTATATACTTTATTAAATCAAATTACATTGAATTATTCCCGAATAATTTTAAATTTAGAGGATGAATTAGATAGATTGGAAGATATATTACTTCAAGGCCATGGAAAAAATGTAACAGAAGAGATATTACAACTTAGAAAAACCTTAGTATATTTTCATAAGGCTTTAGTATCAAACAAGGATGTTTTATCTGTTTTAAAAAGGAAATATCTTCCAATTACAACACAGGAGGATAGGGAACATATTGAGGATCTATACTATGATACCTTGCAGTTAATAGATATGGAGACAACCTATAGAGAATTACTTGTTTCAATGATGGATATGAATTTATCTCTTGAAAACATAAGAATGAATCAGATTATGAAGATATTAACTATGGTTACAACTGTTTTTGCAGTACCAGTTTGGATAACAGGAGTATATGGCATGAACTTTAAGTATATGCCACTACTGGATAATCCCTATGGGTTTTGGATAGTTATGGGCACTACTGTTATAATAATAATAATACTGTTGTACATATTTATAAGGGAGAGATGGATATAATGAGGTGGATATATGAGGGAGATTGTTATATGGCCAGTATATATTGATAAAGAGAGAAGTAGAAAAGAAGGCCGGCGAGTATCAAGAAATTTAGGGATTAAAAATCCAAAATTAAAAAATATATATAATGCATTGAAAAAAATAGGATATTCTGCCAAAATTGTAAAAAATAAATGCTATCCAAGGGAGCATTGGGAATCCATTGGATATGTTAAGGTAAATATTGATGATAAAAGTAATATATCAAAATTAGAATTAATAAAAAAAATATGTAAAAATTATTAGAATTATCATAGCATTAAATAAAAATAAAAATTAAAAAAATAATTAAATCCTAGTTCCCATCACCTATTAAGGATAGAAATTAAAAGATTATCAAACTAAGAATAATCTTAACAAATAGGCCCCTTCTACATATGTTTTTTTCCAGTACTGATGTAAAGTAAGTTAATATACCTTCCATCTGTTACAAAGGTTATCTTGTAGCCGTGGTATCAACTTATTGTATCTAATTTTGGGAATAGTTTCCCTTCAATAAAGCGAATATAAGCATGTTTTATAACCCCATTGAAGTGCAGATGCAAGAATTAAAAGTTATAAGGTCATGCAAGGATATTGTCTCCCTATTGGTCTTAGAGGGATAGTGTTCATCTATAACTGGTTTGATTAATTCTTTTATTCTGTCTGTCTCCTTAATGTATTTTTCTACTAGGTTCATAATATTTATATAGGTTATTATTTATATTATTTTTTAATGGGAAGTAGGGTATAAATATTATAACATTAATATGGTTTATTATGTTTTTAATATATTTTTATTAATTAATAATTTTAATAATTATTCTTATTAAATTATTATTTTTTAGAATATTGATTATAGTGATAAAAAGTATATAGAATTTGAAAAATATTAAATCACAAATATTAAGTGGTGATACTTTGGCAGAATATGTGGAATTTATTCAGGGAAATTTAGCAAGTGCAAAGGGAGCAATTAAAGCAGGTTGTAGGTTTTTTGGAGGCTATCCTATAACCCCATCAACTGAGATAGCAGAAGGTATGGCAAAGGACCTTCCAAAGGTAGGAGGGTACTTCGTTCAGATGGAAGATGAAATTGGAGCCATAGCAAGTGTAATTGGTGCAAGTTGGGCAGGTTATAAGGCAATGACTGCAACATCAGGCCCTGGTTTAAGTTTACTTATGGAAAATATAGGTTATGCCTACATGACAGAGACCCCCTGTGTAATAGTGGATGTTCAAAGGGGAGGTCCTTCAACTGGCCAACCAACCTATGCAAGCCAGGGGGATATGATGCAAATAAGATGGGGCTCCCATGGAGATTATGAACCAATAGCCTTTGCCCCATCCTCAGTTCAGGAGATGTATGACTACACAGTTATGGCCTTTAACTATGCAGAAAAATATAGGGTACCAGTATTTGTTATGGCTGATGAGGTATTGGGCCACATGAGAGAGAAGGTAAGATTGCATGATGATATTCCAATAATCAATAGGGCCCTACCTGAGGAAAAACCATGTAAAAAGCCATTTCCCTTTGATAGAGAAGTTTCTGAGATGCCAGTATTTGGAAAGGGTTATAACATACATGTTACAGGGCTAACTCATGATGAGAGAGGATATCCCGATGTATCCCCTGAGACCCATGATAAGTTAGTTAGAAGAATATGCAATAAAATATTAAATAATAAAGGGGACATAGTAAAGTATGAGGCAAAATACATTGATAGTGAGACCATATTCCTATGTTATGGGACCCCTTCAAGAACTGTTAAATATACTGTGGAGAGTATGAGAAGGGAGGGATATGATGTTGGGTATTTGAGACTAATAACAGTATATCCCTTCCCTGATGAAGTTGTAAAGAACTTAAAGGCCTCAAAAATCATAGTGCCAGAAATGAACTTAGGCCAGATTGTGGAGGAGGTAATGAAGCATAGTAAATGTGATGTAGTACCCTGCTGCAAATTAGGAGGAGATATACACAGGCCTAAGGATTTAATGGCCCTTGTGGATTAATTAGTAATTTATTAAGATAAAATTAAAAAAATAATAAGATTTTGAATACTTAAGATGAAATAAATAATTAAAAAATTGATAAATAAATTTAAAATAATTAAAAAAATAAAAATAGAGGATAACAATTAAAAATATTAAAATGCCCAAAAAATAAATAATAAATAGTAAAAATTCCTTCAGTGCCCCTCTTAATATCCCTAAGCTTAATATCCCTAAGTGCTGAGGAGGCATAATCTTTTATAAAACCATTATAAAGGTTATATTACCTCTTTATTAATATCTTATTCTTTTTATATTAATTATATTGGAATTAAGTGCAAATATATACATTTAACTATAATTTTATTTATTTTATATTTAAAATAATTTTATATTATTTTATTTTTTATTAATTTTTATTTATTAAAAAGTGAAATTATGAAGGAGAGGTATAAAGATATTTTAATAGTGTTATTAACACTGGCTTTATTGTTGTTAGGTTCCTATGTTGTTATTGGTAATATTCAGAATAATAATTATAATACTAACTATACACAATCTAAGGATAATAAATCAAATTTAAAAAGTGCAGAAAAGGATAACCTATCTAATGATGGTAGCATAATCCATAATAGATCCCTATTTTCTAACTCCACTACTACAAAAAATAAAGAAAGTGAAGATAACCTAACCAACAATGGGAATCTATTAAATAATAGTAATGATAATCCTAATGACTATAGCAATACTACCAATTACTCCAATCCTGTGGAAAATTACAATTATCCTATAAAAAATGTACCTATAAGTAAATTATTTATGGATCTAAAATATTCCAATGTTATACCTGTATCTGAGGAACAAGGCCAAGGTATAATAAAAACATATAGTAATGAAAATACAATAAACTTTGATATTAGAACCTACAAAATAAATCTGGATAATCCAGAGTATTTCACTGTTTCCAAGGAAATACTCCATTTCAAATATGGTACTTACTATAAATATACCTATATTCCAAAATATACCAACACTACAGAAAGTTATTGCTACTATAGAAAAATTGGAAATTACCATATAATTATGGGATTTAAAAAAGAGGATAAACACATTAGGGATATGTGGTTGAAATGGAATGAGCATATTAATAGTGTATTATTTGAAAATTAAATTATAGTCAAGAACATAATTCTTAAACCTATATCTATATATAAAAAAATAAAATAAAAAATAATTTAAAAAAATAATAATTAAAATTAAAAATATAAATAAATAAAATAATCCTAATCTTATGATAAAAGGAAAGTAAATACTTGGAAAATAATATATATACTTAAAGAAATAAGGAAAAGTAAGTACTTAAAAAGTAGAAATCCCATAACTTACCTTCCTTCCCCCTACACTCCTAAGTACTGGATGTCCAGAGGAAACCCTTTAAGTATTAGAATTAATATACATTACAGTAAGTTTAAAAAACTATATATTTTACCATAATAAAAAAATTAAACCATCATTATCCTTTTTATTATCATTGTGGCATAACTTCCCTTTTTTAATTGGAATTCCATTGTTATTTTATATTTTCCTCTATTTAACTCATCCTTTAGGAATTTTCCATATGAAATATTCTCTGGGATGGATATTATTATTCTTTCAGAATAGGAAGGATTAGAGAAGTCCTTTAATTTATTGAAATCTCCTATTTTTAATCCCTCTTTTTTTAATATACTTTTAATTATTTTATTATAATCCTCCTCAAAGTTATTGAGATTTATATCATGGGTTATTGTTGGGAATGTTTTATTTTTTAAAGTATGCAATATATCCTCATCTATGTTTTTATAGATTAAAAGGGACCCACAGTTATAATCAACATATACCCTATCTTCCTTAGGAATATAACTTTTTAAAAGGCTTTTTATAGATTCATTCCATAGATAACTTTGATATGCTAAAACAAATAATTTCTTTAATCTATTATCCACGTATTTAAACGCTCCCTTAAACCTTTCTTCATAATCTCCTTTAGGGCTATTATTGTCCTTATCCCCATTATTTAGATACTTTATAATATTCACAAACATTTTATTTTTTATTTTATTATTTTTTATATATCTTAAAATACTTTCCCAATGTCCCCAATTTTCATTTATATATCTTTTTAAATCCTTTATTCTTTTATTTTCACTTTTTTTATATTTTGTAAGAATTATTTTTAAAGCATCTTCATAATTTTCCATCATATATTCTTTGGCTATGAATATTCTATTTTGGAATACACTTCCAAATCTTTGATTGTCGTAATAGTTAGGGACTCCCAAATGAAGGTTTCTTAAATTATCCCCTATTTTTAAAAAATTCTCCCTTTTAATATTACGAAGGGTAATTTTAAATTTATTTCCCATTAATTGACCTAATTTTAAGGGATTACCAATTGTTTTTAAATACCCTACTTTTAGATTTTCCTCATTAAGGGATATTACTCCATATTTTGTAGGTAGGGTAATATATTGCAAGGTAATGGCATGCCTATCCTTTAAACCACAGTAGCCTATGTCCTTTAGTGGAATTTTAAACTTTTTAGAAATATAGGATAATGCCTTTAAGTTTTCTATATTTGTTTTTTTTAATAAATATAGATTATATAGGGTGTTCTGTCAACTTGCAATTTAATCTCTATTCAGATCGCTCCATATTATAATTAAACAGTTAGTCTACTCTCCCCTTCTAACGGGACAAAACCATATCACTCTAAATAAGAAATAAATTAATCATAAACCGTAAAATTTAATTAAACAGTTAGTCTACTCTCCCCTTCTAACGGGACAAAACCATATCACTCTAAATAAGAAATAAATTAATCATAAACCGTAAAATTTATATATCTAAAGAACTTTTATT
>JAHEQB010000025.1 GCA_019561555.1 Methanothermococcus sp. SCGC AD-155-C09 | reverse complement strand
AAATAAGGTGAATTATCTATGAAGGCCTGCTTGAGATGTAAATATTTGACTGATATGGACAAATGCCCACTATGTAATTCAGAAGTATCTGAAAATTGGAGAGGTCTTTTAATAATATTGGATCCCATAAATTCAGAGGTTGCAAGAAAAATTAAAGTGGATGTTAAGGGAAAGTATGCATTGAATGTAAAATAAGAGGACAGGGTCATTATGTATGTACTTACTGAAGAATTAAGGGAGATGCTTAAAAAACCATTTGGAAAAGTATATAAAGAACTACCTCCTATAAATGGAAAGGTTATTTCTATTGGAGACATTACTACAAAAAACCTTATATCCAATAACATCATTCCAAAATTATCAATTTTTGATTTAAAAACTAAAAGGAACATACCTGTATCCATAGATCATAAATTTAATAAGGTTTTTGAAGTAAAAAACCCGCCAGGATGTATATCTGATGAGGCCATAGAAAAAATTAAATATCTTTCCAAAGTAAATGAGGAAAATATGGCCTTAAAGGTAGAGGGTGAAGAGGATCTATTGGCCATACCTGTTATAAAGTATTTTCCCAATGGCACAATAGTACTATATGGACAACCTAATGCCGGCGTGGTATTTTTAAAAATAAATGATGATCTAAAGGATAAAATAGATAGAATACTAAAAAGTATGATAAAAAAATAAAGGGAATATATAATTATGGTGATAAAATATGGAGATAAAAATACTATCAGATAGAGAAAATCCTTTATTAAGCAGAAGGGAAATTAAGTGCTTAGTGGAATATACAGGATCTACTCCAACAATAAAGGATGTAAAGATGAAAATGGCTGCCATGTTTAATGCCGATAAAAACTTGGTAATTGTAGATAAGTTAGATCAAGAGTTTGGTAAAATGGAGTCAAAATGTTATGTAAAAATATACTCCGATAAAAAAATAATGAATACTGTTGAAAAAAAATCAGTTTTAGAAAAAAATAAAATAGATGAGGATAATGATAATAAAGAAAATAATGAGGAGGGAGATTAATTATGGCAACAAAAAACAAAGGAGTTCAAAAATATAAATACTACAAAATTGAGGGCAACAAAGTAGAAAGATTAAAAAGAACATGTCCTAAATGTGGTCCAGGAGTATTTATGGCAGAACATCTAAATAGATATGCCTGTGGAAGATGTGGATTTATGGAATGGAAAAAGAATAATTAATAAGGAATAATCATTAATAAATAAAATTAATAAATTTATTTAGCCTAAAAAACCTATTGGGTGCTCTAAGATTCTTAGTAGGAATTTAAATCGTATGTATTTTACTATAAATAAAAAATAAAAAAATAATTAAAAAAATAGATCGGAAGAGC
>JAHEQB010000024.1 GCA_019561555.1 Methanothermococcus sp. SCGC AD-155-C09 | reverse complement strand
TTCTAATGAGAGTTTATACAACAAGAAATTATTTAGCTACGAGATCCTTTGTAAAGGAATTACTGAAGTACTGTAGGGGTAAGGTGAAATTCCTTATAGATCCGCCCATGCTAATTAGTGCTCTAAAAAGTCTTAATTTAAAGTTTGAACATCAAATCTTTGGACAGAGAAGTTTAGTGGAATCAGTATTCTCTTCTCTAAAGCAGAGGGTAAGGATCTTTTTCTGTTCTATTACTACTAAAGATCCTGTTAGAAACTGGAACTTCTTTTGTAGGTTATTTGTTCTATATTATAATAAACTGAGGTGGTCGTTATGGTAAGTGGACAGGTCCAATTTTAAAATATATATTAAATTATTTAATGTCATATCCTAAATAATTTTTTAGTATTTTTATAGATTAAATTAACAATTTCAGGGTATTCATAACCCTCTTCTTTTTTTATATCATATATTTTTTCTATTACCTTTATAACATTTAAAGGTTGATTTTTCTCGCCCTTTATTGGTGATAAATAGGGACTATCTGTTTCAACCACAATATTTTCCAGATCTAAATTCTTAATAAGGTTTTGATGATGATGAGACATACAGATTAATGTAGATATTGAAATATAATGGCCATTATCTATTAATTCCTTAGCAAGTTTTTCATCTCCACTATAACAATGAAACATGGATATTACTCTATTGTTTATTATATCAAAGCACATCCTTTCAAGGCCCCTACCATGTACCACAATAGGTTTATTTAATTCTTCGGCTAATGTAATAAACCTATTAAATATATCCCTTTGACGGGGTATATTTTCATCTCTTATATCCAAACCTATTTCTCCAACTGCAACTATGTGTTTTTTATTGTTTTCTATTATACTGTATATTTTATCCACTACCTTATCCTCTGCTCTAACTCCATGGGGATGAAAACCAAGGGTTAAATGTATATCATACTTTTTCTTAAGTTCCAGGGCCCTTTTACATCCTCCAAGGCCTACTCCACTTGTTATAATTTCTACATTTTTATTCCTTGATATTTTAAGAATTTCTTTCCTGTCTCTATTAAATTTTTTATCTTCAATATGGCAATGTGCATCTATGTATCCATATTTATTATTTCCATATTCTCCATACTCTATGGTCTCTATTGTCATAGTAATCATCATTTTTTAATAATTATTATTAGAGGCATTGTAATCAGGCCTTATCCTCTAATTCATTTAAAATAATCTCCTTTACCCTTTGCTCTTTATTTTTTGGAACATATATTTTAAAGTTTATTACCACTCTTACGACATCATCCCCATCCACTAATTTACACTCTTTAAGATAGGCCCTTTGCTTGTCAAATCTTAAATAAATCTTGCTTTTTTCTATTCTTAAATCTATGTCCTTTTTTAATTTATTGATGTTATTTTCAGAGGATTTTATTAATTGCATAATATGTTTAAATATCCTTTTATTTATTTTATTGTTATTTATCGATATTTCATGTATATGTATTGGATTTCCAAAACATCCTTTACTATCAATAGTATTTATATCAATGCTATTATCTCCTTCCTCATCATTAATAATCTCCTCAGGCAAAAAATATACCATGGCCTCTAAAACTTTATCTTCATCCTCTGTGGCATGGGATATGGCAGAAATGGTTATATTATTTATTCCTATATCTTGGGACATAATTTAGCCTCCTTTTTTATAAAAAATAATAAATTTAATAGTATTAAAAATATAATAAAAAATAAAATTATAATAAAGTGTATAAACCTTAAACCTATTTCCTAAGGGATTTAAAGCACTTTTTAGATATATGGGTTTTATTAATCTTTTATATTCAAAGGAAGTGTAGAATCCTGTATCTTACTTTGATTCTATGTGGTAAAGTTTCTTTGTTAGTTTAGAGGCCTTTCTTTTACAAATTATTTTAGAAATAAATCTTTTATAAAAAATTTATATTTTATTATTTAATATTATTATTTTTATTACTTCATTAATTTTTTTATATTTTTATTAATTTTTTTTAATTATATTTCTAATCTAATTGTAATAGATTTTATAATTTTTTTATCTTCTTAGATACAAATGGCCATTTTTAATACTATAATTCTGCTATTTTTTAACACTTCTTCCTTTATAAGGATGCACTTGAAGTAAATATAAAAAAATAAATATAATATTTTACAATAAAATAAAATTACCTGAAAGTATAATATTTTAAATACTAAGGTTAATACTAAAAAAAGGCACTGTCAAGATAAAACATATATCAAAAAAAATATATTTAATAGTAATCACAAATATAACTCATGAAATCACAATTAGAATATCTAGTACATGAAGTCAAAACTAGAAAAATCTTCAAGAGAAATAAAAAAGACGTTAGATTAAAAG
>JAHEQB010000023.1 GCA_019561555.1 Methanothermococcus sp. SCGC AD-155-C09 | reverse complement strand
TATAAATTTTACGGTTTATGATTAATTTATTTCTTATTTAGAGTGATATGGTTTTGTCCCGTTAGAAGGGGAGAGTAGACTAACTGTTTAATTATAATATGGAGCGATCTGAATAGAGATTAAATTGCAAGTTGACAGAACACCCTAAATTAAAATTATAAATACTTAAAAGAAATAAAAATATAAAAAATTGAATTCCTGCCATTTGTTTCAATATTCTCCTAAGTACTGAGGGAAAGGGTACTTCTTATGGGATTAACATTTGAACCTTAGTTTAAGGTAAGGTAAAGATATGTTTAATATAAAATTTCTTTTATTGTAGTCAAGAACATAAATTTTTAAACCAATATCTACAAAATAAAATAATTATAAATAAATAAAAAAAATTAAAAAATAAAAATAATTAAAAAAATTAAAAATAAATAAAAAATATAAAATTAAAATAATCTAAATCCTAAAATATAGGAAAAAATTAATTATTTAAAGAAATAAAAGAAAATTAAATACTTAAAAAGTAGAAATTCCCTGCCTCTATTCTCCCTCTCCCCATGCTCCTAAGCACTGAAAGTGCAGAGGAAACTCCTTAAGTATGCTGTTAAAATTATTCTTTTTTTAAATTTTTTTATTTGAAGATTATAAAATTTAAGGTTTAATTATAATAAATTATATAGGATTATATATTAAAATAAAAATAAAAAAAATTATAAATAAATCAAAAAATAATACATTTTAGTAATACACCTATAGCACCTATTTTGGGAAAAAATGATTGATAAGAAAATAATATTTAGGGGCAAATTTTTAATAAAGATCTTAATTCTGTTGATAATACTTTACTACTTAGGGAGTAAATTAAATATATTTGAATATATATTACCCCTGGAAAATTATAGAAATGAAATAATCATAATAGTAATACTAATATTGGGAACATTGATATTTTTAGATATCTCCTTGGAATTAATAAAGGGATATTTTGAAAAAAAGGGAGAATTAAGGGATTTCCCCATCTTTGCATCAGTATTTAAATATATTACTTGGTTTATTGCGGGATTAATTGCTATTTCGTTAATATATAAGAATATTGGATCCCTATTGATGTCTTTGGGTATTATTGGTGCTGCATTGACCTTTGCATTACAGAGGCCAATTATGAATTTTGCAGGATGGATAAACATAATACTAACAAGGCCCTTTAAAATCAACGATAGGATATCCATAAAGGATATTGGAATGGGGGATGTTTATAAAATAGATACTATGCATATATATTTAAGGGAGGTTGTATTGGAGCCCACTGGTAGAAATCTAATAATACCCAATGCCTATATCCTAACAAATGCCATAACCAATTATACCAAAGGATCTCAGTATATATGGGACAATGTTAGGGTAGCAATTACCTATGAGAGTGATATAGAAAAGGCCAAAAAACTGGTTTTTGAGGCCTGTGATGAGGTTGTAGGCACTACCATGAGAAGGTTGGCAGAAATTTGGAAGAATAAACCAAGAATGTTTGCAAAATCTAAAATTTTTGATAAACCTGTTATTAGAATGAATTTTTTGGAGAGGGGAGTTGAAATAAAGGTGAGATACTTAGTGGATGCCTATGAATGGGCTGACATAAAAACCAAGATAGTAAATAAAATAATTGAAAAGATTGATAAGGAAAAGGATGTTGAAATAGCCTATCCTCATGTGGAGATAATATATAAGAATAATGAGGGTATGTATCTTAAAAAATATGATGAAGATATTGATAAATAATAATAAATAAATTATGGACATATAATAAAAATAAAATAATTAAAAAAATAATTTATAACCTAAATAATATATTAAAAATACAATAAAAAAATAAAATGTTAATAAAGTGAAATACATTAAGTCCCTAAATACTATCCTGTCAAAGAATCCTACCTGCTCTCCCAGTGCTTAGGAACGCCTATGAAAAATAATGATAGAATTTCTACTTTTTATTTATTCCCTTTTTAGGGATTTTATAATTTTATTATTTTTTTATATCTTATTTTTTTATATTATTTTATATTTTTATATTTTTATATTTTTATATTTTTATTTTTATAATAATGCCTATAAATTAATGGCAACTAATGAATCTCTAAATTATATATTTAGTAATACTAATTTAAGAAATAATATTAATAATTGTGCATATCAATAACAAAATGTTGTCAATAACAAATATATAACATAAAGGAGAATGTTAATAACAATTGATTAAATTACTCATAACTATTATTTAATTTCTAAAACCTTAAAAATTAGAGGGGAGAATATGGAATGTAATCAAAATACTAGACCAACAAAAATGTTTTGCTACCAATGTCAGGAAACTGCAAAAAATACTGGCTGTACCATAGTAGGAGTATGTGGTAAAAAGGATAATGTGGCCAATCTCCAGGACCTTTTAATATATGTAATAAAGGGGCTGGCCTATATATGTGAAAAGACAGGTAAATCTAATGGGGAGATTGATAGATATATAGTTGATGGACTTTTTACCACAATAACAAATGTGAATTTTGATGATAATGACATAATGGAAAGAATCAAAAGGGGCATAGAACTTAGGGAAAATTTAAAGAAAGAACTTTCTCAAGATATGGAGTTGCCTGATCCTGCAACATGGGTACCAGAAAATGATGAGGATATTATAGCAAAGGCCAATTCAAAGGAAGTATCTATCCTATCTACAGAAAATGAGGACATAAGATCTTTAAGGGAGTTAATTACATATGGAGTTAAGGGAATTGGGGCCTATATGCACCATGCCATGGTATTGGGATACAGTGATGAGAAGGTACATAAATTTATAAAGAAGGCACTTGCCTCTACCATGGATGATAGTTTATCTGCGGATGAATTAACTGCCCTTGTTCTTGAAACTGGTAAGAATGCTGTAGATACAATGGCTCTACTTGATAGGGCACATACTGAGATCTATGGCCATCCTGAAATAACCGAGGTAAATATAGGAGTTGGAAATAATCCAGGTATATTGATAAGTGGCCATGATTTAAAGGACATAGAACAACTTTTAGAACAAAGTAGGGATACTGGTGTGGATGTATATACCCACAGTGAAATGCTACCTGCCCATTACTATCCGGCATTTAAAAAGTACCCTCATTTCATAGGTAACTATGGAGGTTCATGGTATAAACAGAGGGAGGAATTTGAGGCATTTAATGGTCCCATCGTAATGACAACAAACTGTATAGTTCCTCCTAAGGATAGTTATAAGGATAGATTATACACTACAGGATGTGCCGCCTATCCAGGATTGAAAAGAATCCCTGAAGATGAGAATGGCAATAAGGACTTCTCTGAAGTAATAGAGCATGCTAAAAAATGTGCTCCTCCAAAGGAACTTGAGAATGGGAAGATTATAGGTGGATTTGCCCATAATCAGGTATTGGCATTGGCTGATAAAGTTGTTGAATCTGTAAAATCTGGGGCCATAAAAAAGTTTGTTGTAATGGCAGGATGTGATGGAAGACATAAGAGCAGGGAATACTATACTGAATTTGCAAAGGCCCTACCTAAGGATACAGTAATACTTACAGCAGGATGTGCAAAGTATAGATATATAAAGTTGGACTTAGGGGACATAGATGGTATTCCAAGGGTACTTGATGCAGGACAGTGTAATGATTGTTATTCATTGGCAGTGATAGCCCTTAAATTAAAAGAAGTATTTGGATTGGAGGATATAAATGACCTACCAATTGCATACAATGTAGCATGGTATGAGCAAAAGGCCGTGGCTGTATTGCTTGCATTACTATACTTGGGGGTTAAAGATATTGTCTTAGGACCTACCTTGCCAGCCTTCCTATCTCCAAATGTGGCAAAGGTACTTGTAGAGAACTTTGGAATAGGGGTAATTTCAACTGTAGAAGAGGATATTAAAAAATTAATATATGATGAAAAATAAATAAGAGAATAGGAATCAATTAAAAAATAGGGGATATAAAGTTTTAATAAAAAATATAATAAAAATAAATATGGTGAGTAGAGTGGTTAGTGTAATTATAAACTATGAGATATGCAAGGGAGCAAAGGAATGTGGGGAGTGCCATCAAAATTGTCCAATGGAGGTTTTTGATGTTGAGGGGGATAAGGTAATTGTGGCCCGTGAGGATGAATGCACAGGTTGTGGAGTTTGTGAAGATGTCTGTCCAACTGGTGCTGTAAATGTAAAATTCCAATAAGACTATTAAAAATAGGAATTTAAAAATTATTAAAAATACTAAAATTTATTCCATTATCTTTAATTTTCAACTTTTTATTACTATAGTTTTAAAGAAATCCTATAGTAAATAAAATATAATTTAAAAAATCAGTGAAAAAATATAAAATTTAATATAAAAATAAAAAAAATAAAATAAAAAATAAAAATTAAATAATTAATAGAAAATAATAAAATAAAATAGATAATCTAGGATTTTAAATATCTAAAAGGGAATAATAAAAAGTAGAAATCCTATCATTATTCTTATACTCCTAAGCACTAAGGGAGCAGGTAGATCCTTGACAGGAGATATTATGAAAGTTCATATCTAAGTTAAGGACTTAAAGTAATTATTTTATTAATATTTTATCCTTTTATTGTATTATTTAGGTTATAAATTAAATTAAAAATATTTTTTGAATATTATAAAAATATTGGTGAAATTGTGGATTTAAAGGAACATCTCTTAAAAATAATATCAAACAAAATAAAAATGGCAACTCTTGCAAAATTCCTCTCAATTGAGCAATACAATAGCGATATTTTAAATGATTTTTCAGAGATACAAAGGAAAGGTGCTAATAATCTCTATGAAAAATACATTATATACCATGAAAGACCCACTATAAAATTTGATGTGGATTCCAGTGAGGATATATTGGATATTCTAAAGGAGACCATTGAAATGGAAAAAGCCATTGCCAAAAAAATAGGGACAAATTTTGGAATTAGACAATCTGTAATTCACAACCTAGCAGATGATGAGAAATTCCATTATCATCTAAAAAAGTTATTGAAATAAGAAGATAATATCTTCTAAGAATGAAATAATATAAAATCTTTTATTTTTTGTTTTTATCTTAATTATCCTTTATTTTTTAATTATAAAATTTTATTTTTTTATTTTAATTATAGCCAAGGACATAATAATTTAAACTATTATGGATATAGGATCACATACTTAAAGGGTTTCCTCTGGACATCCAGTGCTTAGGAGTGTAAGGAGGTAGTAATATGGAATTTCTATTTTTTAAGTATTTACTTTCTTTTATTTCTCTAAATGTTTAACTTTTTTCCTATATCTTAGGATTTAGGTTATTCTATTTTTTTATTTTTTATTAATAATTTTTATTTTTTTATTTTATTTTTTAAATTAATATTGTTATATTTATTTATATTCATAAACCTTTTTAAAATAATATAAACACAAAGTAAAAACCCAAATACATAATATATAATAACATCCAAATCCAAAATACCTGTCTCAATTGCAATTAGTAGATAGGAGAGAATTACAGAATAAACTCCTAAATATATCCCTTTAAAGTTTTTAGATATTCTATAAAATAATCCCATAAATATGCCCAATAGGCCAAAGTATGGAATAATACCCAATATCCCATAATCCCCAATCAAGGCCCCAAATATTGTAGGGGTTATTGTGACGCCATGGATACCTATACTATTGGCTATAATGGTTCTTGGACCCAAGGACATTCCTAAGTATGAATATATGGCACTATAGATGAGATAGCCATTGAACACTCCATTGAAGTTATGTGCTATTATATCAAATACACTCATGGTTAAATCTATTCGTGATATTAAAGGAATACCTCCACTGCCCAGCATATACAATTTTAATATGGATAAAAATAGCAATAGTACAAATATTCCAATGGTAAGGAATATTAATTCCCTATTTTTTATTTTGTTGCTATAGTACATAATAAAGAGAATGGATATTAACATTACCATTACACTTGTTCTATATCCCAAAAGCATTATGGTACTTGAAAAAATAAGGGAGTACATTACAATTTTTCCTTTACTCAGGGATAGTTTAGAGGCCACTACTATGGCCCATCCTAAGATTAAAAGGCGAGATAACATCGTTAAGAGAGGACTTAAAAATTTCTTAGAGGTTAAATCAAATAGAGGTATTCCCCCAGCCCATAGAATATCTAAAATTATAAAAATTAATCCAAATGCCATTAAAATTAATCCAACGATAGCATGTTTTGAGTAATTTATATTGTATTTAATTTTATCCTTTAGATTCAAACCTTCATCCAGTATATTTAATCCCAGAATATCATAAAATCTTTTACCTACAACAAAGGAAATATAAAACACCATGGCACTAAAAAGGGCCAACATACCAGAATAATAGGATACACTGGATATTACTATAAATAGGGAGGTAAATATCAGGAATAGATGGTGCCCCTCAATCCTTTCATTTAGATTAAGGGTATTTATTGACTCCAATCTATCTATGAATTTTTTTAAATATTCCATATACATTCCTTTTTTAATTTAAAGTTGTTATTTTAGTATTACTATTGTATAGGGTTATATTCTTAGGTAAATCATTTATGGTTTCATTTATAATTAAATATATTGTTATCTTGGAGGTTAATACCTTTTTAGGCTTTAATAAATCATCATATAATTCTAAATTGTTTATATTCTGTTTTCCTGATATACTTAATCCATTATCCAAAAAGGTGAGAACTAAGTCATTGCCCTCATTATTCATATCCTCTATCTTATTTTTAATACACTGTTGCTCAGTGGGAGGATAGGTTTTTGAATCCACTGCAAGAGTGCCTGATATATAGATTTCAAGTATTTTGATATTTAATTTTCCATAGGGTTCCTTAGAACGGCCTATTTTATTTAGTACCTCCCTAAAGGAATCTCCCTCAACAGGATCTATTTGATAGGATATTATTGTATTTCCTAAGGGTTTCAATACAATTTTTTCAGCGGCAATATCCTCTTTATAGGCCATATTTCCCCCGATTAATATGGATTGATTTTTATACGACCCGTAGAGAGTTCCCCCCTGAGCCCTGAGAATTAAAACTGTATCATTAAATACCTCCCCAGTACCAGTCCATTTTCCATAAACCTTGGCATAGAGTGGAAAACCCTTGGATATAATTTTTTCAGAAACCCAGGCACATTTATACATCTGCTCCCCATCAAATTCATAGGTGTTGTTGGATGAGATGGTGAATTTATATATTAAGGCCCCAGAGGTAATTAAAATTGATACTATTACCAATACTTCAATAATGCCTATCCTCATGATATCACAAAATTTAAGATCCTTTAAATTCCCCTATTATTCTCCTGAATATACTTTTCCCATCAAGTCCATAGTACTTCAATAGATCAGAGGCACTTCCTGAGATTCCAAATCTATCCTCTATTCCAATTCTTAAAAGTTTTTTATTTAGGCCATATTTCGTTATTACCTCTGATAGGGCACTTCCTAATCCCCCTATGATATTATGGTCCTCAAGGGATACTATATAATCATTGGTGGAGTTTATTATCATCTCTTCATCTATGGGCTTAATAGTTGCCATGGTTATTAATTGGACATCTATTCCCTTATCTTCTAAAAGTTCCAATGCCTTTATTGCCTCAGGTACTAACTCCCCAGTGGCAATAATGGTTAAATCTGAGCCCTCCTTTAACAATCTTCCCCTACCAAATTGGAACTTGGCCTCCTCTTCATTGGAAAATATTGTTTCAGTATTCCCCCTTGGCATCCTAACATAGACTGGACCTTTATTTTTTGAACACCATTCTATTATACTCTTTGTTTCATAGTAATCACTTGGAACTATTACCCTCATATTAGGTATGGCCCTCATTATAGCAATATCCTCTGTCATCTGATGGGTTGCTCCATCCTCCCCTACAGTTATCCCACTATGGGTTGCAACGATTTTTACATTTAAATTTGGGTAGGCTATGGAGTTCCTTATCTGCTCCCAGGCCCTCCCTGTTGCAAACATTGCAAAGGTAGAGGCAAATACTATTTTCCCAGTTAATGCAAGTCCAGCAGCCATTCCCATCATATTTTGCTCGGCAATACCTGCATTGAAAAATCTATCAGGATAGGCCTTTGCAAAGATTGCAGTTTTTGTTGATCCTGATAGATCTGCATCTAAGACTACAAGGTTTGGAAGTTCCCTTCCCAACTTAACTAAGGTTTCGCCATAGGCTTCTCTCATTCCCTTTTTTTCTCCAAGTTTATACTTCATAGATTCACCCTTTTAGATTCTTTATTGGAATAATGTATTCAATATTAGAATTTTTTATTTATTATTTTTTTATAGTTTTAATTATATTAAACACGTTATCTTATAATCTAAAATAAATAAAAATAATACAATAATTATAAAACAATATTATGATAAAATATATGAAATCAAGAGAAAACTGAGTACCATAATACAGTCCTGTAAGATCTGCCTGCTCTCCTATGGTTGGGAGTATTGCAGAGGATAATAATGGGATTTTTACTTTTTATTATTTATTTTTTTATAATATTTTAAATCTTAAATCTCTATTTTTATCCTAATTATTCTTTTATTTTTTTATTTTAATTTTAATTATCCTTTATTTTAATATTTTTTATAGAAACTCCTTTAAAATTAAATTTTTTATTTATGACAAATTTTTTTAAAAAATTATTTTTATATTTATAGTCAAGCACATAATAATTTAAACTATTATGGATATAGGATCACATACTTAAAGGGTTTCCTCTGGACATCCAGTGCTTAGGAGTGTAGGGGGGAGGAAGGTAAGTTATGGGATTTCTACTTTTTAAGTATTTACTTTTCTTTATTTCTTTAAAAATTTAATTTTTTTCTATGTTTTAAGATTTATATTATTTTAATTTTATTTTTTTTAATTTTTAATTTATTTTTAATTTATTTTTAATTATTTTTTTTATTATTTTTATTTTTTTATATTTAGATTATTAAGTTTAAGAAATTATGTTCTTAACTATAATTTTTAATATTTTATTTAATTAATTCTATATTTTATTATTTTTTAATTATTTTTTATTAAATGTTTTAAATAGTATTTATTTTTTAAATTTGGCAGCCTCCCTTAATCTTCTAACGGCCTCCTCAATGTTGCCATGATTATATATTGCAGAGGAGGATATAAGTACATCTGCACCTGCCTCCACTACTTTTGGGGCCGTTTCTGGGTTAATGCCCCCATCTACAAAGATTTTAGTATCATGTCCCTCCCTATTTATAATTCTCTTTAAACTATCTATCTTTCTAACCATTTGAGGAATAAATTTTTGACCTGAAAATCCAGGTTCCACTGTCATTACAAGTACTCCATAAACCTCATCTAAGATATATTCAATACTGTCTATTGGTGTTGAAGGATTCAATGCTACAATAGGTTTAGATTCCCTTTCCCTTATTAGATTTATGGTTCTAAAGGGAAATCTACAGGCTTCTATGTGGAATGATATCATATCCACATCATCTGCAAGGATAGGGATAAACATGTTGGGATTTTCCACCATTAAATGAACTTCAGTTGGTAGATTTGTTATTTCTTTTATATATTTGGCTATTCCTATACCCATACTTAGATTAGGAACAAAATGTCCATCCATCATATCTATATGTATGAAATCTACCCCTGCCCTTTCAACCTTTTTTACTTCATCCTTTAAATATCCATAATTTGCTGAGAGAATTGAAACCCCTATTTCTACCATATTTTTCCCCTTTATTTTTTTAATTTTTGTTGTTATAATAAACACATAACCTTTTAAACTATAGTTCTTTTTATAATAATAAAAAAGAATAAAATAATAAAATAAAGAAATTCTCTTTCCCAATGCTCAGGGTATTAAGGAAATACAATATAAAATTTCTATTTTTTTTTAGTATATATTTTTTAAGTATTTTAAAATCTTTTATTTATTGTTTTTATTTTAGTTATCCTTTATTTTTTTATTATTTCTAATTTTATTAAATTATTTTTTATTATTTTATTTTTTTAATTTAAAGTATTAGATTTCTATTTGTAATAATACTATCTAGTATTCCATAATTGCCATTATTCATTATTATTTATCATTGCTTATTATTGAGATAATTCTTCCAATGCCTTTTCCAACTGCTCCTCATTAGGTGCCTTACCATGGAATCCAACATTATTCTCCATAAAGGAAACTCCCTTTCCCTTAATGGTATTTGCTATAATCATTTTAGGCCTGCCATTCTTTAAGGATTTTGCAGTATTAACAGTATTAACTATCTCCTGAAAATCATGGCCATCTATTTCAAACACATCCCATCCAAAACCTTTAAATTTTTCTTTTAAATCCCCTAAGCACATTACATCCTCGGTACAGCCATCTATTTGAAGTTTATTTCTATCTACAAACCCTATTAGATTGTCCAGTTTGTAGTGATAGGCCGCCATTGCAGCCTCCCATACCTGACCCTCTTGACACTCTCCATCTCCTAAGAGAACATAGATTGTATTATTTAACTTATCCAATCTACATCCTAAGGCCATTCCCACTGCCACCGAGAAACCATGGCCTAAGGATCCAGTATTGGCTTCAATCCCCGGAATACTTATTGATGGATGCCCCTGTAGTAGGCCACCAACTTTTCTCAATCTCCAAAGTTCCTCCTTATCAAAATATCCAAACTCTGCAAGAAGGGCATAAAGTGCAGGACAACCATGGCCCTTACTTAACACAAATATATCCCTATCTTTTTTATGAGGATTCTTTGGATCATGATTCATTAATTTATAGTACAATGCCACAATAATATCCGTTGCCGATAAGGAACCGCCAGGATGGCCAGATTTGGCCAATCCAATCATTTTTACAATATTGTATCTTATTTTTTTGGCAATTCTTTTTAATTCTTCCAATTCTGTGTTTTCAAGAGTAGGAGTATTATTCATGAAGTTTCACCTTTTATTATCCAGTATTAAAATAACCTATTGATATATAACCCTTTACAAATTAATGAAAATAAAAAAATACTATGAAAGTGTTAAATTATAATATTTATTTTGTATTATTTATCATAATATTTTTATTGTTTTTATATAATTTTATTTATTATTTTTATAATATTTTTATTTATTATGTTTATTATATATTAAAGAGTGTATTGCCATATTAATAATTTTAGGGTCTTCTTTATATTCCCATCTAAATAATTTCTAAATACTCTCCTTTTATATTAAATCTAAATCTAAATACCTTCCTCATTAAGGGGACAGAAGGAAAATGCTTATTTACAACAAATACTAAATTATAGGCGTGTAATCACG
>JAHEQB010000022.1 GCA_019561555.1 Methanothermococcus sp. SCGC AD-155-C09 | reverse complement strand
TTTTTTCCAGTACTTATGTAAAGTAGGTTAATATACCTTCTATCTGTTACACAGGTTATCTTGTAGCCGTGGTATCAACTTATTATATCTAATTTTGGGAATAGTTTCTCTTCAATAAAGTGAGTATAAGAATGCTTTATAACCCCATTAAAGTGCAGATGCAAGAATTAAAAGTCATAAGGTCATGTAGGGATATTGTCTCCCTATTGGCCTTAGAAAAATCCCCTAAAAAAATAATTATAAAAATTATTAGTATAAAAATAAAAAAATAATTTAAAAAATTGAAAATATATATTATGCACTTAACCATATTTTATTTATATTACGTAAAAGGTGAACTCCATTAATAGAAAAACATTTATAATTAAATTTGCAATATATATGGTTATAATATATTTAATTTTAAGCCCCTTAGAAAATTATTTAGTGGAGGTTATAACCTATCATAGTTATTTACTTTTTAAAGCCTTTACTGTAGTTTCCTACTCTGAAAATTGGATCCATCTAAATGGGTTAAATATAGAGGTAATAAATGCATGTACAGGAATAGTATTTATTTCAATCTATTTGGCATTAATATTGTCCCTATCTAAAAATATTAGAGAGGTATTAATTGGGATACCCTTAATTTTAATAATTTACTTTGGAAATCTTTTAAGAATACTTTTAACTGGAATCTTAGGAATGGTTTTTATTAATGAGGTTTATTGGGTGCATGAAATAGTAGGGTATCTAATGGTTCCCCTTACTTCAGTAGTTGCCTCATTAATCTATCTGAAAATACTATCTAAGATGAGAGATTCTTAAATCCATTTTTCTTTACAAGGTATAGATCCTCTATCCTTACTCCAAAATCCTTTAAGTAAATACCTGGTTCAATTGTTATTACCATATTCTTTTTTAAGGTTAGATTCTCCTCTACCTTTGAACTTATAGAGGGCTCCTCATGAACATTTACTCCCACTCCATGCCCCAACGAATGTATAAAATATTTTTTATAATCCCCCATTAACTCCCTTGCCATATCATCCAACTCTCTTATTGGCGTGCCCTCTTTAATATGGTCCTCCACCTCATTTTTTACCCCATTTACTAACTCGTAGATTTCCCTATAATTCCTATCCTCCTTTAATAAAATGGTTCTTGTAGTATCTGAACAGTATCCCTCATAAACTGCCCCAATATCTATCAAAACTATGTTTTTAATAATATCCTTTGAGGGTATTCCATGGGGAAGGGCAGTTTTTTTGTTGGAGATCACTATTGTATCAAAGGCTGGTTTTATACTACCCTTTTTTTTCATGGAATATTCAATCTCCGCTGCCAACTCTATCTCTTTAACCTCTCCCTCTGAATTCAATAAATAATCTATTCCATGCTCCAAGGATTTTTTACTTATGTTAGAGGCCATTTTAATAAATTCTATTTCTTTATCTGTTTTTATGGATCTCATTTCCATTATTTTAGGGGATACTATCTTATAATTCTTGGGGATATATTTTACATACTTTAAAGGTAGAGTATCCTCAAAGGCATCACCTTCCTTAATTAGGTCCTCTATTTTTTCCATTATGGAAATCTCTATGTTTTTACCCCCATATATTTGAGAGGCCTTGTATTCCAATTTTGGAACATTCAATATTGTCCTATTACTTTCAACCTCAAAGGTTAGTAGGGAGTATGCTGGGGGATATCTTTCTAAGAAATAATTTATATTTTCCCTATTCAATAGCACTGCCCTTTTTATATTATTCTCTTCCAAATATTTTAGAAAACTTTTTATTTTGTCCATACTATCACAATATATAGGTTTAGATTTTTATTTATTCTTAAAATTCTAAGAGGTGTCTAAATAAGAAATTAATAAAAAAATATAAAAAAATAATAATTAATTATTAAAAATAAAACAAAATAATAAAATATAAAATAAAAAATTTATTAAAAAATTACTCTACTTCCCACTAACCATATACTGATAGAAATTAAAAGCCAACAGACTAAGAATAATCTTAACAACTAGACCTTTCCTACTTACAGCCTAATGAATCTCAATCCGAAGTTTTCCAAANTAAATTATTAAAATTAAGGGTATCCCAATTAATACCTCTCTAATATTTTTAGATAGGGACAATATTAATGCCAAATAGATTGAAATAAATACTATTCCTGTACATGCATTTATTACCTCTATATTTAACCCATTTAGATG
>JAHEQB010000021.1 GCA_019561555.1 Methanothermococcus sp. SCGC AD-155-C09 | reverse complement strand
AGGATTAGAAGGGCGCGGTCTATTTATGGTAGATAGAGAGATTGGATCGATGAAAGATAGAGAGATTGAATCGATTAAATAAACATTTTTATACTTACTTTTATTAATGTTATGTTAAGGGAGGTTGGTATAAGAGCTATTTCGTCTATCTTCTCCCTTTAGCCTTCATCCTTTGTATGGTAATAGAAGATATTATAGATAGGGCTATTAAGTAAGATTAAGGTTTTATATGGCAGAAATTTTTTAAAAAAAAGGATGTAAAAAGAACTAAAATGTCCTTTTAAACTCTGGATAACTTTCAATTCCACACTCTATTACATAAGTCCTTCAATTTCATTTTCTTCGTTGGTTCTAAACTTTATAATTTTATTAATTATATAAAGTATAATATAAGAAGAAATAAAAGCAAAAATACCCACTACAATAATACCTTTTAATGTTAAAATCAGACCATTTACGAGCGAAGCGAGTAAATCGTAAAAATTCCGAAGGAATTTTGAGATAGTGGGATGGAAACACATTATTTTTCGTTTATAAACTAATTGTAATAAAAAATAAAATAATTAAAAAAAATAAAAAAATATTAATGGTTTTTAATAAATTTAAATATATAAATATAAAAAATATTAAATTAAAAATTTTAAAAAATAAAAATAAATAATTAAAAAATAATAAAATTGATAATAAAAATTAAAGGAATAATAAAAATATAAAAAAATAAAATAAAAATTATAGTGTGGAACATAATACTTTGAACTATAGTTACTAGAACTTCCAAAAAATTATATGATTTATATCATTCGCAAGTAATTAGTATGGATTCTTAGGATGATGAGTTCAAGGAATTATGTGCTTGACTATAATATAAAATTTATTTTTTAACCTTTTAGTTTTTTAAAATTCTTAGTACTATAAGTTTAAAATATTATGTACTTACATAAATACATAAATAAATATTAAGATAGATTATTTACAAGCAAAGGGAGTAAATCCCATAAATTAAAGAAACTTTAAGATTAGGATTAAAACCTTTTATTTTTAATAAAATTTTAAAATTAAAAAAATACTTTTTTAAATTTATTTTATAAATTTTTAATTTTTTTATATTTCAATATAATTCATCTCAATAAAAAAATATATTTCCATTAATAAAAAATAAGAAAAATTCTAAACGTCAATAATATCATAATCAATATTATTTCCATCCAACAGATTAATAATATAATTTAAAGTATCATTGTAGTTTAATTCTCTATTTTTTAAATTATTCCATATTAATTTATAAATTGAAGTATCATTTTTATTTTTTATTAAAAATATCTTAGAACCCTTGGTTATTAAGGGATTTTTAATTATATTATGATTATAGAAATCATCCTCAACTATTCCTATTATTTTAATATTAAATCTCCATAACATATTGCCATAAATTATGGTTGTATCACTGCCTATTGTGATTATACTGGATATATTTTTATTATTTAACTCCTTTAAAATATCTCTTTTTGTATCCCATAAAATAAGAACACTTCCCCTTTCAGATAGTTTAATGGAGGATTTATTTTCCATATTTTTTATGCTCCCTATGTTGTATGGAATATTGGGAATATTTCTCCTTAAAATACCTGTTTTTATAATGGCATTTTTTAAATCTATAGGACCTAAGCGTTCCATACCCTCTTTTTTTATCTCTCCATTAATTATATCTATCAACCTATTATCCTTAGATACTAATATAATTGGATTTTTTATTGCATATCCTATTATTATGCCATTTACCATAATATTTTCCCCAGCATCAACAGTATTTATTTTTCTAAATACTTTGCCATCCTCCTCCCATAGGGTTAAACCATTACTTATGCATTCCTCTCTATTTAAATTCAATTTGTTTGATAGGTATTCTATTAATAGATTTAAATATTTTTCATTTCCCCTCTTTTTTTCTTTATTCCATATTATTATGGAGCCATCAACTTCCCCTGGCCTCTCTATCTGTATTATTGGTTTATCTAAGTTTGCCCTTTCTATAACAATCCTTCCAAAGGTATGCCCAGTTTCTTTGGATTTACCATAGTTTATTAAAAGTAATATATCATTATCCTTTAATTTCTTTAAACATTGGGAGGGATAAAGTTTTTCAGATATATCTATAATCCTTTCTAAATTTCTATCTATTACAGCAGTTCTTCCAATATTTCCTCCAATCTTGGCATTTATGCTTATTTTTATGCCATATTCCTCTGAGAACTCCCTCAATATTTTTAAAATTTTTTCAGCATATCCATTATCCACTATTTCAGGCCCATGAACAACAACTCCAATATTCATAAAATCCCCTATATTAATATTATAAATAAATTAAAAAAATTTAATAGAATAAATAAAATTAACTTAAGATCTATAAATAACTAACTAAAAATATAGGACAATAATAAAATAAAAGAATTTAATAAAACAATAAAGAGAATACTACTAAGTTATTTATATTTTATCTTAACCAGAATGATCATAATACCATCCTTAAGTAGGATTTCAAACGTCTCCAGTGCTAAGAACACCTAAGGGACATTGAGAGATTTCTATCATTTTTTTATTTATTTCTTTTTATATATGTTTTAAAATCTTAGAATATTTATTTTACTTTATTATTTTTTATGTATAGTCAAGAATATAATTAACCCTAATATATAATATAAAATAAATAAAAAATAATTTAAAAAAAATTAAAAATTAAAAAAATAGAATAATTAAAAATATAAATAAAATATAGTCAAGGACATAATTTTCTAAACCTATCCAATATAAAAAATAAAATAATAAGAAATTAAAATAATCCTAAGAGATAAAAGAAAAAATAAATATTTAAAGAGAATAAAGAAAAATAAATATTCAAAAAGTAGAGATTTTATACCGCTATCTCCCTTCCCCCAACCCTAAGTACTGGAAGTGCAGAGGAAACTCTTTAAGTATGGATATTATCCTCATAATAAGTTTAAAATATTATGTGTTTGACTATAAACGCATAATATTCTTTTAACTTAATACTTATAATTTCAATAATAATATAATAATAAAGAGAATGAAACATCAATAAAGAGAAATGTTTTAAATCTCACACCTTATCAATATGAACTTTTATAAGATATCCTGTAAAGGGTTTTACCCTTTCTCCAGTGCTTGGGAGCATAAGGGGTGATAATGGGACTTTTACTTTTATGTTTTTATTACTTCATAAATATTTTAAAATTTATTATTTTTTTAATTTTATTTTTTTATATTTATTAATATTTTTATTTTTAAATTTTATAATTATTATTTATTTTTAATAATTTTTTAAAACCATTATTTAAGGCCAATTAATTACCTTTGGGATTTCTGGCAATTTCTTAATTTTCTTCTTTATCATCTCTGGCCAATCATCATAATTAAACCCATACTGGGCCAAGAATCCCACTACCCATCTACTTATACCATAACCAGTGCAACCACTCCAAACCTTTCTCCCCCTATAGTCCTTTATGGAGAAACCTTCAACAAAATGGGTTCCATGGACATTTGCAGAGGTTACTGCAACTCCTTTTCTCTCATCCTTTATGTGAGGCAACCATAATCTCATCTCGTACTTAGGTACCTCTGGGAACTCTATGTTTCTATCTTCCTTTTTTCTACCCTCCAAATAAAAGGGATCATCTCCAACCTCAGTCCAATATTCCAAATCAAGTTTTTCAGCAAGTTTTTCAGCATACTTCAAGGTATCATCCCTAACCCTTTCAACAAACTCTGGACTTCCCATCTCCACGCACTCTATCCTTAAAAACTCATTAACCCTATCAAGTCCCTTTGCTCCTCCCCCTTCCCATCTATAGGTCCAACCACTTTTATCCACAAATTTTATAGGTTTATCCACATCAATCAACTGATGATCAAAGAACTGATAGAATGGCTCACACTGGGCAGGAGATAATACATATCCTGGATCCCTCAATAGGCCCCTTAATTTTTCAATGGGTATTTCCTTCTTTATCATCATTTCATTTACAAATTCCTCAAACATTAAAGGATCCCTTTTTGGAGGACATACATAGTACATGCCCTCAGGAAGTCCCTCCAAATATCTCATTTTATACATAACCTCCAGAGGTATCAACTTAGGGAATAGGCATTCATCAAATCCTATTTTATCAATACATTCCTCCATTATAAGTTCCTCAAAGGTTCTAAATAACTTTGTCATTGGAGGAGTATAAAACCACTGTCCCTTTCCTATGAACCTTCTAACCCATCCAAGTCTCTCCGCAACATCTGTTGGATCCTCCTTAAATGTAATGGCTCTTTTTCTTTTGTATTCACTTACTATGGTACCTGGTTCTATGGCACAAACATCAAAGGTTAAATCCTTTTCCTTTTCTGACTCCAAATGGGTTTTTACAAACTTTATGGCCCTATCTACAATATTTCTCTTTAATTCTGAATCCCCTATATTTTTAAAAATTATTTTTATATTATTATTTTTATAATCTATTTCCCTTTCACATTCAGGTATTTTTATATTTTCCATGGATTTAAGGGATTCCTTTTCAGCAGGTATGGATATTTCATAATGCTCTATCACTATATTTCTTATACCAGTTTTATGCTTTTTTCCTATTTTTTCCATTATTGGTTTTTTTAACCTCATTATGGCCTCATGGGCTCTGGCATAAGTGCCTGAATCTATGTGTAATAAAAGTTCATTTCCTTGAAAATCATAATCTATTATTTTAGAGGCCTCATCCTCCTTTCCCTTTGGCACTCCCTTTAAGAAAATGTCTCTACTGTTTTTCAATACTTCCTCTATGTCCTTTTTAATATCCTCACTTATCTCCCTACTGAATATTATTTTTCCCTTTAATTTAAACTTCATTATTTCACCGAAAATTATATGATTATCATATATTCATTAAAAATTAATAATCTAAGATTTTTTTGATTTTAATATCTTAGGACCCCTCATAAGGGCCGTTAAACCAGTACGGGCCATCTCCTTAATTCCAAAATTTCTAACTAAATCCACAAATGCATTTATTTTATCACTATTTCCAGTTATCTCCACTGTTAGGGACTCCTGACTTAGATCCACAATTTTTCCCCTAAATACGTTAGTATATTGTATTATCTGGGATTTACTACTTTCATTTGGAGCATGGATTTTTATAAGGCAAAGTTCCCTTTTTACACACTTATTAATGTTTAAATCACTTACCTTAATAACTTCTATAAGTTTATTAAGTTGTTTTACTACCTGTTCAAGAATCTTATCATTTCCTTTGACTACTATGGTCATTCTTGCCAGGTTTGGAGATTCAGTGGAGCCAACAGTAATACTACAGATGTTATAACCCCTTCTTGTAAAAAGTCCTGCAATTCTCTGCAATACTCCTGGATTGTTTAATACCAACACAGATATTATATGAGTATGAGTTTCATTATTTTTTTCCTTTTTTTCTGATTTTATAGATTCCATAAAACCACCAGATTTTATATTATGGCATGTCCCTATGGAATAATGCCCTAAATTGAATAAATTAAATTAATTATTTTATTTTTTATTTTAATAATTCTTTTATTTTTTTATTAATTTTAATTTTTTTAATTTTTATTTTTATAATAATATTATTTTCTTATATCTCCCCTAAAACTACACCTTTATACCCTCATCCTTCTCAGATTCAGACAATTCCTCCAATGGAGTATCTTCATTTTTACTGTTTTTCTCTAAAAATCTCCTTTTTATTTCATCAAAGCATATTATTCTTTCATTAGGATGCTCAGTAATGGGATCTATTATATTTTTTAATTTACCCCCTGGAGGTACCATGGATAATGCCTCAGAGGGATCTATGGCAAAGTCAAGCAAATAGGGCTCATCACTAAGTAGGGCCTCTTTAAGGCATTCCTCTATTTCTTCAGGATTTGTTATCCTTAGGGCATTTATTCCATAACCCTCTGCAACCTTTACAAAATCAGGAGTCTCTCCAAAATTAACACTGCACTGCCTCTTTCCATAGAATAGGTTCTGCCACTGATATACCATTCCAAGGGTTCTATTATCAAATAGACATATTACAACAGGTATATTATAATCTGCAATGGTTCCCAATTCTTGAATATTCATCATAAAGCCCCCATCCCCAGTAATAGATATTACCTTAAAATCAGGTTTTGCTATCTTGGCACCTATTGCAGAGGGAAATCCAAAGCCCATGGTTCCCAATCCCCCAGAGGATAGGAAGGATCTTGGAAAATGGGTTTTAAAGTAATGTGCCATCCACATTTGATTCTGTCCAACATCTGTGGTTATTATGGATTTTTTCTCTATGTTTAATTCCTTTATAACATTCATTAGCCCCTTAACTATTCTTTGAGGCTTTATAGGTACATCACTATAATCCATCTTAGGGATACAGGATTTCTTTAAGGATTGTAGATATTCTACCCACTCTCTATTTCCATTATTGTTCATATTCATTTTAATTAGATTGGATACAATATTATTTAATATAAGTTTTGCATCACCAACAATAGGAACATCTACTCTAACATTTTTCCCAATCTCTGCAGGATCTATATCTATATGTATAATTTTTGCATGGGGGGCAAAACTATTAATATCTCCAGTAATTCTATCTGAAAATCTACATCCTATGGCTATTAACAAATCACTTTCAGAAACAGCATAGTTTGCAGGTTTGGTTCCATGCATGCCCACCATTCCAAGGGCCAATGGATGATCCTCTGGAAAGGAACCCTTTCCCATAAGTGTGGTACATACTGGAATACTGCATAACTCTGCAAGTTGCATAAGTTCTGGAGTGGCATTTGCTATATTTACACCGCCACCGGCTATGATTACAGGGTGTCTGGCTTTAGATATATGGGATGAGGCTAATTTTATCTGTTTTGGATGTCCCATCTTTGTAGGTTTATAACCTGGCAACTCCACCTTTGCAGGTATTGGATATATATCCAAATCTAATTCTTCCTCTTGCACATCCTTGGGTAAATCAATATGCACAGGTCCAGGCCTCCCTGTTTTTGCTATATTAAATGCAGATCTAATGGTTTCAGGTATTTCCTTAGCATCCCTAAGTTGAAAATTGTGCTTTACAATTGGCATAAATAATCCTAAGGCATCTATCTCCTGAAAGGCATCATTACCTATTAATTTAGTGGGCACCTGTCCTGTAATTGCCACTATGGGGGAGGAATCAGCATGGGCTGTGGCTACACCTGTTACAAGATTGGTAGCACCAGGTCCAGAGGTTGCAACACATACTCCAACTTTCCCACTGGCCCTTGCATATCCATCTGCTGCATGGGCTGCTCCCTGTTCATGCCTTGTAAGTATGTGTATAAGATCACTATCATATAGGGCATCATAGAATGGCAATAGGGCCCCTCCAGGATATCCAAATATAACATCTACTTTTTCATACTCCAATGCTTTTATTATGGCCTCTGCTCCTTTCATGAAATCACCAATTGTAAGAATTATAATTAAAATTTTAATAAAAAGATCTAATAAATAGATTTAATAAATAGATTTTAATAATAAACTTAATAAATAAAATATAAATTTTTTGAACATTTCCTATTCTATAAATATAAATACTATAAAAAATTTAATAACAATATAACTTTAATATGTATAATAGTCTTTAAAATTTTAAATTATTTAAAACACTTAATTTTTTTAAACTTATAACAATAACAATCCCTACTTAAGGACTTCATCTACACTTTCAGTGCTTAGGTGTATAGGGATGGAAGATAGTGGCCTTAGGATTTCTACTCTTTAAGTATTTATTTTTCTTTGTATCGTTAAATACTTATTTTTCCCTTATATCTTAAGATTTAGATTAATTTTATTATTTTTTAGATTATTTTAATTTCAATTTTTTAATTTTATTTTTTATTTTAATTTTTATTTTTTTTAAATTATTTTTTTATTTATTTTTATTTTTTTATATTGTAAAATGGTTTAAGAAATTTACATTCTTAACTATAGATTACACCTTTTGATTATACCAGGATATAAATCTATTATATTCCCATTTAAAAAGGCACTCATGGTATATATTACCCCAGGAGGTAATATATCCGTAGCAGATCCACATTTAACAAAGTATAGATTATTAAAACCTAATAATCCCCCAAATATCAAACCTGCTAACTTAGGAAGGTCCTTCAACTCCTTAAAAGTAATAACCACAACAGGATCATCAGTATCTATTCCAGAGTACCCTACTCCAGGTATTTTCTTTGGATATTCACTTACACTGGAACTCACATCAAATCCATATTTTTTTCCAATATCCTCAACAAAGAGGGCCATTTCATTGACAATATCTTCCCCTCCATAGGTATCAAAGGACACTATAATTGAATCCCCATAATTAGAACCTGCCTTTGCCATAGCATAGGATATTCCTGCTCTTGCCTCCTTGGGATTTTTAGATATTCCATTTAGATCATCAAATCCCTCGGCATGTTTTTTTAATAATGATAGTATGGAGGCATTATTTTCTTTAATTAACTCCTCTGGCACAAGGGATGTGATTACAATATCATCCCCTGTAATATTGGATAATACTGATTTTATTCCATTGGGAACAACTAAGGGCAACTCTTTATTTATTTTTTTAATTATATTACTACTGGTCCTTACATCATTTGAAGATATATCTATCCCTATTGAGGTTATATACATGGGAGATTCCATAAAATATCATCTCATTTTATATCTTTGTTTTACTGTTATATAGGCTGTATATTTATTTCATATACTATTTCACACCACCATAAGTCAATTTTTTCTTTTTTAAATATATCCTTTAATTTCATATAGTATTCATCAGAACCAATAAAATAGAAGTCTTTGTAATTTTTTTGTGAAAGTTTTTTAATTTTTTCAATTAATTCGTCTTCAGAAATTGCCTGATCTGCATTATTTATAAAGTGCATATCATAATTTTCGATTTCTTTGTATGGTTTAATTATTCCATATTTTGAACTAAATATGTACCAATCTATATACTCCCCTTTGGATTCCTTATCCTTAACGAATAATAACCATTTTAGAAATGTTGAACCTTTATAAGCATTATATGCCGGCACATGTTTTGGGGCATCTTTATCGACATCCCAAATCTTCTTTTTAGTACAAGACACTATCCAACATATTCCATCATCCAATGTATCCAATATAATATAAATCACCCCACACTAAATCAATCATATTTTAGTATATATTTGGATCATTAGTATATATAAATGAATATTTACCATTTTTTAATTCTATAATCATTATAAAATTACCTGTCATAGGATCACAGTAAAAGTGTATATTTTTACCACCTATTGAACCCATATTTACAATCTATATTTATTTACCATTTTTATTTTTTTAATTTTATATTAACTCCATCATATTCCTACATACCTCAAATTTCATAACCCTTTTAAGGTATTCCTCCATCCATTCTCTTTTATATCTATTTAATACATAGGAACTATAAATATAGTCAATATTGGTCTTAGATTCCACCAATATAAGGCCCTCAGGAGGTACAGGAGGTACTCCCTCTTTATGGTTTTTATCCAAAAGATTATCTACCCAATTTAAAGGTTTATTGCCCATCCCAACTTCCGAAAGAACTTTTATTATTTTTCTCACCATGTTCCATAAAAAACTTTTTCCAATAATATCTATTATAAAGCAATGATCATAATTATTAATTTTTATATCATATACTGTCCTAATTGAACTCTTTTTTTTGGTTCTATCTCTTTTGGATAAATTATGAAAAGAATGGGTTCCAATAAGTCTTTTGGAGCATTGAATCATTAGATCAATATTATAATTAAAACCATATAATTTTGGTAGAATATATCTGTAATGCCTATATTCTATCTTAGGTATTTCATCTATTTTTTTATATCCTACTATCCAAATGCCTTTATTTTTTAATTTGGAGTAAATATGTGGTAGATTGGGCTCCCTCTTTAACTTAGAGATTACAAAGTTTCCAGTTGCAGAGACCCCTTTGTCAGTTCTTCCACCATGGAATACTATGCTATTTTTATCATCTGAGTAATCACATTCCATCAATGCATCCATAATGTAATCACATACTGTATTGCCATGGGGCTGGGATTGGAATCCCCTATGGCGTCCATCATAGGCTACCTTCATTATATACATATTCTCCATAGTATCCCAAGTTATTTACGTATAAATTAAAATATAATTCATTTTAGAATATACCAATTATAATACTTTAAAAAAATAAAAAAATTTTTTAATAATTTTAATAATTTCATTAATTTTTATTTTAATGTTATTCCATACCCTCACATATACAAAACTCACATAAGGAATACTCATTTTTCTGTTTATTTTTAACAGGGCAGAGGTATTTATTATTTTTTTTAACTATGGATTTTCCCCCTGGAAATCTTGTTCCAACAGGATGTAATGGCTTTTCTGCAATAAATATCAAATATGGAACTACAATCTTGGATAATTTAATAAAGGAATCCTCCCCCTTTATACCACATTTAAATTTTTCTATTCTATTAAATAATTTCTCTAAATTAATATCTTTAATTTCAAAATTCTCAATATTACATTCTTCTTTTTTCCTTATTTCATTCAATACATTTACAAAGTGCATTATCTGGTTTTTAAGATAGATCTCTCTATAGTCCTTTGGTAGGTATTGCATATCCTTCTCTAAAAAGGCCCTTACATTCATTAAATCATATATGCTAAACTCCTTAGCCATATTTTTTAATAAATTAAATAGTTCCCTACTCTCCATAATTCCACAAATCCTACAACATATTTTCAATTGCAAAACTAATTAATGCCACAATCAATCCAATCAATGCCATTTTAATCCCTGCTATTATTAAATTTTCCCTGGACATTCTGCCTATAAATATACCAAGGATAAATAATATGGTCATAGTAATAATAATTGCAGAATATATTGCTAAATCCTTAGGCAAGAATAAAAAGGGAGTTATTGGAATAATGGATCCAAAAGTAGTGGATAATCCATCCCATATACCACTTACAGTAGTTTTATTAAGGGCATCCTTATATGTTGTAGAGGATTTTAAGGAGCCCTCTTTCCTTAAAAGAACCTTTTCCTGAGAGGCCCTTATACTTTCTAAGATAGCCCTTTCAGCAGTTAATGCCCCCAATATATTGGATATACCATTGGCTACACCGCCACCTATACCTGCTGCAATGATTATGGAAACCTCTCCTCCACTGGCACCTATTATAACCCCAAGGGAGGATAGAGATCCATCAATAAGGCCCCTTATCACATACCTTATATCAAAATTTTCCATTTTAAAATAGGATAGAATTTCCTTTAAATTCACCAATCATCCCCTTTAACAATTTTAATTTTTTATAAGTTCCATTATTTTTAAGGACATTTCATAATTAATAAAGTAATCATCAATTATGTTTTTCAAGGAACCTATTGAGTTAGTTTCAATATACAACTCCAATAATTTTAAATCATAATCATAGGATGTTTTTATTATTAATCCATCCTCTACATCATCCACCTTTAGACTTTTATATATAATCTTCTTTCCAGGTAATGCCATTCTATATTTTATTTTTCCCATACTGTCCCAATTTTATTTTTATTCCTACCTTAACCTGATAAAGTCAATATTTGTTTTTTAAAATATTTCCTTCCCTCTTAGTGTTAGGTATAGGGAAATAATGATAGAATTTCTACTTTTTAAGTATTTACTTATTTTATTTCTTTAATTCCAAAAAAACATATATGGTAAAAATAATCCAAAAGAAATACTATAAATCCCTACCTTAGCTGATGAGGTTAATAATTTATCCTGTAAAGGACCCTACTGCCACCCCAATGCTCAGGAACACCCCAAGGGATGGCAATAGTGAGATTTCTAATCCTTATATATATTTGCTACTTTATAAATATTTTTAAAATCTTAAATTGTTTATTTTTATTTTAATTATTTTTTATTTTTATCTTAAATATCCTTTATTTTTTTATTTTTTATTTATTTTTTTTAAATCATTTTATTTAATTCTTCCAATATTCTATCAGTTACTTCTTTGGTTTTTAGATTTCCCCCTAAATCTGGAGTTATATGGCCCTTTTCCAATACTGATTTAACAGCATTTCTTAAAATTTTACTTTCCTCCTTCATTCCAAGATAATATAACATCATAGCACCACTTAGTATTGATGCTAAGGGATTTACCACTCCCTTTCCAGCAATATCAGGGGCTGAACCATGCACTGGCTCAAATAATCCATAACTATTTCCTATGTTTGCAGAGGGTGCCAAGCCAAGACCTCCCAAGAGACCAGAGGCCTCATCAGAAAGTATATCTCCAAATAGGTTTGTAGTAACTATTATATCAAACATCTTAGGATTTTTTAATATATACATTGCTGTGGCATCCACTAAATAATCATTAGCACCAATATTGTGTCTCTTATAGTAATCACTTAACTCATAAAAGACCTTTAAAAATAATCCATCTGTTATTCTTAAAACATTTGCCTTATGAATACAGGATACCTTTTTTCTATGGTGCTTTAAGGCATATTCAAATGCAAATTTTATTATTCTATGGCATCCCTTTTTTGAAATAACCCTCTCTGCAATAGCCTCTTCAGTGTATGGGTTGTAGTATTCTCTACCAGAATATAATCCCTCAGTGTTTTCCCTAATTATTATAAAATCGATATCTTTAAAATTGCTTATTGGCCTAATGTTTGCATATAAATCCAATTCCTTTCTTAATGTTAATATGGGACTTTTATATAATTTTTTTTCAAATTCTCCTGGTTTTGGAGTAGTCACTGCCCCAAATAATATGGCATCACATTCCTTTGCACTTTCTATGGTTCTCTCTGGTATAGCACTGCCATACTTTTTAAAGCATTCATAACCTGCATGTTCATATATAAACTGGAAATTCCCTAATTCTTCGAGAACCCTTACAGTTTCTGGAATTACTTCTTTTCCTACGCCATCTCCTTCTATGACACATATTTTGTAAGTTTTCATTACCTCACCAAGTACCATTGGAGTTAGGATAATAACAATATAAAATAAATTTTAAAATTAAAAAATAAAAAATTTTAATAATTTAACGAAATTATAGTTAAATACTTAAATATCATAAACTTATAAAAGTATAATATATATTCAACATATACTTCTTAAACTATAATTTATATATAATAAAAAAAGAGAATATATTAAAGAGGATATTTTAAGTTCTATCTTTATATAACTTTTATAATGTATATATCCTTTTAAAGGATTTTATCTGTTCTCTCAGTGTTTAGTGTATTAAGGGGGTAATGTAGGATTTTTTAATTTTTTATGTTTTTTCTATTTTTTAATTATTTATCCTTTCTTATATACTTTAAAACCTAATTTTTTTATTTTAAATTTTTAATATTTATTATTTTAATAATTATTTATTTTATTTTTTTATAGATTTTTACTTTTATGTATTATTTACTTTTTTTAAGTATTTTAAAACCTTAGACTTTTTATTTTTATCTTTATTTTATTTCTTATTTTATTTTAATTATTTAATTTTCCTATTTTTTATTTTTATTTTTTAATTTAAATTATTTTTTTATTTTTTTTTATCATTTTATTTTTTATAGAATTTTTTTAAAAAGGTTTTTTAGTTATTGTAAATGATTTTTTAAGGTTAAAAATTAAATAAGGGTTATGTTTATTATCTATAAATACTATAAATTAATTTTTGTTTTTTACTTTTTTATATTTATTTGACATACATAGGATAGGGAGACATTATGAAAATAATAAGAGAGGTTCCTGAAAAAAACATGATAAAAGTTATGCCAGAAAATTTAGATGATCTATGGCATCTATATAACATAATAGAAAGAAATAATACAGTTTCAGCATTAACAGAACGTAGGGTTGAGGATAAGGGGGATAAATTAAGGGCCGATAGAAGTGCTAAAAAAAAGGTTTATTTAGGCATTAAAGCAGAAAAAATAAATTTCCACGAGGACACCAATAGATTAAGGGTAAGTGGCAAAATAATACATGGGCCAGAGGATGTGCCCCTTGGTGCCTATCATACCATAGATATAGAGCCCTATACAGAAGTATCTATCCAAAAAAACTGGAAAAAATGGGATTTGGAAAGATTAAAAAATGCAAAGGAGGAGGCAAAAAAACCAAAGATAGTAGTTGCCATTATGGATGATAGTGAATGTGATATATATCTAATAAGGGAATATGGAGCAAAGGAGATAGGCCATATAAAGTCAGGAGTATCTAAAAAGTTGGATTACAAAAGACAGGAACAGGAAAGGCATGATTATTATAAGGAGATAGTGGAGATATTGGATAATGTATTAAAATCCCATGATGATGGCAAAATTCTAATAGCAGGGCCAGGATTTGGAAAGAATAATTTCCAAAAATACCTCTCTGAAAAACATAAGGATATTCATAAAAAGGTAATATTTGAATCCATTAACCACACTGGAAGATTGGGACTTAGTGAGGTTTTAAAATTAGGGATAATAGATAGAATATATGGCCAGGATAGGTTGAGTAAGGAAACCCAGTTAGTAAATAAATTATTGGAGGAGATTTCAAAAAGGGGCCTTGCAGTTTATGGTATGGAGGATATTAAAAATGCCTTAAATTATTCTGCAATAGATACCCTTCTTATATCCGATGAATTCCTAAGGAAAAATAGAAAAACTGTTGAGAATTTAGTAAATTCTGTTGAATCCATTGGAGGCAAATCCATAATAGTATCCACCAAACATGATGCAGGAAAACAATTAAAGGCCTTGGGAGGTATTGGAGCAATATTAAGATTTCCCATTGAGTAATTAATTATTAATTCTATTGATCATTCTCCCCTTCCATACTTTCAAGATTATTTAATTGATCACTTGTTCCAAAGGCATATATTATATCTCCAAGGGAGATCTCAACATCAGAAGGGGGATTTATTATTAACCCACTATCCTTTTTAATTCCAAGTATATTGGCCTCTAATTTATATTGAGTTTTTATTTCATGTAATTTTTTACCTATCAATGGGGAATTTGGACCAATTTTTATTTTTTTAAGACCTAAATCTTCATCATACTCATATTTGGCAATTGACATAAATGTGGATATAAAATCAAGTACATCGGCCTTCAGGGCAAGTTCAGCCATTCTCAATCCTCCTATTATATAGGGAGAAACTACCCTATCTGCTCCAGCAATTAACAATTTATCCATGGCTACCTTTTCATCGGCCTTTGCCACAACATAAATATTAGGGTTAAGTCTCTTGGCTGATAGGGTTATATATACATTATCAGAGTCCCTGGATACTGTGGAAATTAAGCCCTCTGCCTCTTTAATTTTTGCCTTTATTAATACCTCATCATGTGTTGCATCTCCTACTATATAATTAAAATTTGGATTATTTTCCAATTCATTTTCTAAGATTTTCTCGTTAATATCTATAACCACATATTTTGCCCCAGATTTTTCAAGTTTTTTAGCCACTACTTTACCACTTTTACCATATCCGCAGATTATATAATGGTTCCTTAGGTATTTTATTCTCTTTTCCATTTTTCTCATCCTATCCTTTTTTTCAAAGTAGCCACCTATAAAAAATTCAGCAACATTTCCTAAGGTATATAGCCCAATACCAACTCCAAACAATATAAAAATAGAGGATATTGCCTTTCCAAGTTCTGTTTTTGGTACATAGTCTCCATATCCTACTGTGGAAATGGTTACCACAGAAAAGTATATGGAATCCAATAGAGAAAGTCCCTCTATCTTTATCATCAATAGGGAATAGATTAAAATGGTAATGCCCATTGTAATAATACTTAATTTTATCCTATCAACAACATCCATTTTAACCCTTTATTAATTATAATAAGTAAATTTATATTATGGTTATTTTTTAAGAGTTTTAAAACATTCCTTGAAATGAATGGTTTTAACCTTTTAAAAATTTAGAATTTTTTAACCTTTTACATTAGGGGAGGTAGGTCCTATGTATCTTATAAAATGAATGGCAATATTTCTTTGTAATTTAGAGGATTCTTTTCTATAAATTTTAAAAAATAAATTTTATATTTTATTAATTTTTTATTTAAAATAAATTTTTTATTATATTTTATATTCTATTATCTTTTTAATTTCTATTATCTTTTTAATCATTTTTATTAATTTTTATGTCTCATTATCTTTTATTTTTAATAATTTTATTTTTATTGTAAATATATTAAAATAACATAAAACAAATAATTTAATTAAATAAATAAAATGTTATTTTAGTAAAAAATATATTTTATAATGGATAAATATAAATAATTTACATAATTATCAAACTACTTAATTAATAATCAATATTTAATAATCCATAAAGATTAATATTTCTAATATATATTAAAGATTTTATTATATTTTTTATATTTAATATTAAATAATTAAAAAGTGAAAACATGGCAATACTTGGACTCATAGGAAAACCAAATGTTGGAAAATCAACTCTATTTAATGCAATGACAGAGAAGGTAGCAGATATTGGTAATTATCCCTTTACAACAATAAATCCAAATATTGGTACCTCATATGTAACATCACCCTGCCCATGCAAGGAATTAAATATCCAATGTACTCCAAATAATTCAAAATGCATAGAGGGCCTAAGATATATTCCTATTGAAATAATAGATGTTGCAGGTCTTGTTCCAGAGGCCCATAAGGGAAAAGGTATGGGAAATAAATTTTTAGATGATTTAAGACAGGCTGATGCCTTTATATTGGTAGTTGATGCCAGTGGTAAAACTGATTTAGAGGGAAATCCAAGTGAGGATCATAACCCCTGCGAGGATGTTGAATTTTTATTGAATGAATTAAATATGTGGATATATGGAATACTATCTAAGAATTGGGAGAAGTTAGCCAGAAAGGGCCAGCAACAAAAAAATATAGGGAAAATCCTCTCTGAGCAATTAAGTGGCCTTAATATTTCTGAAGAACAGGTAAGAGAGGCCATAAGTATTAACAATTTAGAGGATAGTCCCATAAAATGGAAAGATGATGATTTATTAAATTTAGCCAAGACCCTTAGAAAAATATCAAAACCCATGATTATAGCCGCAAATAAAGGAGATCATCCAGATGCTGAGAAAAACATTGAAAAATTAAAAAGGGAATTTAAGGATTATATTGTAATACCCACCTCAGCAGAGATTGAGTTGGCACTAAGGAGGGCAGAAAAAGCAGGGATAATAAAGTACGATAGAATAAAAAATGATTTTGAAATAATAAACAATTCCATAAATGAGGCCCAAAGAAATGCCCTTGAGTATATGAGGAATTATTTAAAAAAATATGGAAGTACAGGAGTGCAGGACCTTTTAAATCAGGCTTATTTTAACCTATTAAATATGATAGTTGTTTATCCTGTGGAGGATGAAAATAAGTATTCTGATAAAAAGGGCAATATACTTCCAGATGCCTATTTAATAAAAAGGGGAAGTACTGCAAAGGATTTAGCCTATAAAATACATAGTGATATTGGAGATAAGTTTATATATGCCATAGATGCAAGAAAAAAGATAAGAATTGGAGCAGATTATGAATTAAAGGATAGGGATATTATTAAAATAGTCTCTGCAGTTTAAAGGTGATTTAAATTGGATCTCGCTACTATTGCATACATTCTTAATTTTATTCTTTTAGGGATTGCCAGTTATACTGACATTAAAACAAGAGAAATACCCCATACCATCGTTATATTAATGTTAATAATAAATTTACCCATAGGATACTACCTATATGGATTGGATTCCATATTTGCCTTCTTTGCCACCTTAATACTGTGCCTAATCTTAGGAATAGGCATGGGGGGAGGGGATATTAAAATATTCACTGCATTATCTCCCATATTTTCCTACGGTGAGAGTATATTCTATATTCCAAAACCAATACTACTATTAATAGGTATAAGTGCCGCAATTGCCGCCTTCTTTCCCCTGTTAAATATATTAAAAAAATACTGGAAGAGTATTATTCCTTCTGCAGTGGGACTATCTGTACTCTTTGGCTCATTGATGTATATATTCACTAAATACAATATACCTCATCTCTCCCTTTTTCTCTGGGCCTATATCATATTTTCAATATTTTTATCTCGAAAAATACCCCAATACAGTGAGATAATAAAAAAATTAAGTTATCTAAGTCCCATTTATTTAATTGGAATTTATTTAATGGATAATAATTATTTTGTAAATAATAATGTATTGCTATCCTTTGTCATACATGTATTTGAACTTACACTTATATCCTTAGTAATATATGGATTAACTGGTGCAGAAATATCCCAAAAAAAACCAATACCTGATTTAAAAGAGGGGGATATATTAAGGGATATAATCTATATAAAAAATGGAAATGTGGTGGTAGAGGGAGGGAATTTATGGAAGAGATTTAAACTTATGGTAAATATGGAATTAGGGAAAAAAGAAGATTATGATAAAATAATAATTACAGAGGGAGAAGGATTAAGTAATGAGGATCTAAAACTCATAGAGAAGTTATATAAAGAGGGAAAAATGCCAGTAAGTGAATTAACTTTGATTACTACCTATCCCTTTGTTCCCTTTGTACTTGTTGGATATGTAATTGTATTATTTATTCACTATTATTTTAATATAATTTAAATAAATATAAATTTTTTAATATTATTAGTTATTTTAATATATATTGTTAAAATTTTAATTAGAAAAGTATATATTATTATAGGTATATGATGACTTATATTAGATTATGGAGGGATAAAATGAAAAATATCTTAAAAGTAAGAAATATTACTTTGATTTTTATATCCTCCTTAGTGATATTGATGCTATCCCTATCTGGTTGTATTGGAGGAGGGGATAATGCAGATAATAATGGATACAGTACTGATAATAATGCTATACAAGAAAATAATGTAAGTGATAATAAACCCAATACTGACAATACTGTACAAGGAAGTGATACAGGCAACAATAAACCTGGTAATAATAACATTCTACAGGAAAATTCCAATATTATTTATCCTAATTCAAAACTCCATGATGATGTCCCAGAGTATTATTATGCCATAATGGGAATTACCACAGAAGGTATAACCATAAATGCATATGAAACCAGTGATACAGTGGAGGATGTGTTAAATTGGTATGAAAACAAAATGACATCACTGGGATATGATATAACTATGAATGCAACCATAGCAAAAATTTCAAATCCTCAGGGCACTTTTGAATATGGTATTATATCATTTAAAAAGGAAAATGATGCCATTGGAATCTGGGCAATAGGGGAACCTACTCAAGAAAGAACCATTTATTTCATAAGTAAGGGACCTGCCGATAAACTACTGGGTTCATCATATGAATCCTCTGAATATGCAGAAACAGAAGATGATACAACATCCTATAATTACGAAGTAGAAGAACCACAGTTGCCTACTTCAGATAAAGCCTCAGGAGAGGAGCCAATAAAAAGATATCCTGGCTCAGTTATGTTGGAATATTCTATGACGGCAATAGGCAATGGAAAAATTATCTCCACTGAATATGGAACTGATAAAGATCCACAAGATGTATTTAATTGGTATAAAGACTATTTTAAAAATGAAGGGTGGAATATTAGTCATATGAGAAGTGATGGCAGTGAATATTCCATTAGTTGCTCAAAAAATAAAAATGACACTGTTATTGTTAGTATTTGGAGGGATGATTATACCACAATTGATGTAAAATACTATCATAATATGAAGTACCCCTCGTATTTAAGTTTAATAACCTATAATTAATAAATAATAATCTTTAATATAAATTAAATCTATTTTTTATAATAAAAATTATTATAATTTTTAAATTATTTTTTTATTTTAAATATAAACTATTTTATAGAAAATTTAACCTTTAAAGTATTTATCCACATTCTCGATACATTTAATTATTAAATTAACAGTATTTTCCAGATCAGAGGTATCTATTACCTCTACAGGAGTATGTATGTACCTAGAGGGTACAGATATTACTCCCGTAGGTATGCCCTCCCTTGTTAGATGTATTGCCGTTCCATCAGTTGTGCCCCCCTCTCCAACCTCATACTGTACTGGAATGTTGTACTCCTCAGACACCTCTTCTATCATGTTTAAAACCTTTTTATGGGCAATGAGCCCCCTTCCTGATCCATCCACAATACATGCCACAGGGCCCTTTCCTAACTCTACAGGAGCATCCTCCATTTTAATTCCAGGATGATCTCCACAGATTGTAACATCCAGTGCAATTGCTACATCAGGGTTAATTTTAAATGCCGAGGTTCTTGCTCCCTTTAATCCCACTTCCTCTTGCACGGTACCCACTAAATACACCTGGCAATTTATGTTATTGCCCACCTCTTCCTTTAATCTCCTGGCAACCTCTAAGAGAATGGCACAACCTACCCTATCATCAAAGGCCTTACCAGTTATTCTATTATTTCCAAGAGTATCAATCTCTGATTTAAAGGATACCCAGGAACCTATATCTACCCCCATTTTTTTAGCATCCTCTCTATCCTTGGCCCCAATATCTATAAACATATCCTCATATTTAATCATTTTATTTCTTTCCTCCTCCTTCATCTTATGAGGAGGTTTTGAACCTAAAACTCCAACAATGGTATTTCCATCCTTGGTATGTACCATAACCTTCTGATTTAAAAGCATCTGGTCGTTAATGCCTCCAATCTTTGTAAATTTTAAAAATCCCCTTTCATCAATATACTTAACCATTAAACCAATTTCATCCATATGGGCAGCAAGCATCATCTTAGGCCCAGTATTACCTATTTTACCTATAAGATTTCCAAAGTTATCAATAAATACCTCATCACAATACTTTTTAAGTTCTCTCTCCATCATATTCCTTATTTTATCCTCTCTACCAGAGATGCCCTCTGCCATTGATAACTCCTTTAAATAATCTAATATTGCCATTTTATCACCATTTTTTATAAGTATCCCTGTAATTCAAAATATTTCTTTTGTTTAACAACCAATACAGGAATACCCCTTTCAATAAGTTTATTTTTTAATTCCTTATCATTTGTGCAAACTACTACTTTATTATTTTTCTTTTTGTGATATTCCACATAATTTAATATTATTTCATCGGCATATTTTCCAATATTATACTCCTTTTCCAATTTATATTTTTTAATTAAAGATAATATTAAATTTATGGAATACTTCTCTTTGCCCTTTAATCTATTTTTAAGTTTTTCTAATTCATTTTTTACACAATCCAATATTACAACCCTATAATTATTTAAGGTTCTATCTAACTCATAATCTATATTTATATTATGCTTAATTGCATATATTAAGAAATTTGTATCTGGTACTACTATGATCATCTTTATCTCATCCTTGATAAATAGATACCTTAGAGTCCTCCCCTACCTTTTTGACACTAATTATGTTATCTGCTACCTGCTCCAATTCCTGATGATGGGATATTATAAATATCTGAGAGATTGTTTTTATATTCCTAAATATATTTAACAATTTTTTACGTCTATCCTCATCAAGGAAGGCCGTAGGTTCATCAAGTATTATACACTGCAAATCATTACATACAGCCTTTGCTATTCCAAGTCTTAGGGCAAGGGACACTGCCACCTGTTCCCCTCCACTTAATGACTTTACAGGAAGATCATCTACAAGTATATCATAGTCCTCCTTTATCTGGATATGGTAATAGGGCAATTCAAATTCACTGAATATTTCATTGGTATATTTTTGAATTATGGGAATATACTTCTCCCTTAGATACTGTTGAAACCCATTTTTGGAAAATACTTTTTCTCGAATATCCTCTAAGTATTTTATATAGTTATCTAACTTCTCCTTTTCCCTTTTCTTTTCTTTTAATTCTCTCAATTCCTTATTGAGGTTTTCTAAATTTTCTTTGAGATATTTTAAATGGGCATTATGTTTATTGGTCTCTTTATCTATGCTATTTAATTCATTGTATCTCTCTTCAACTTCCTTCATTATATCTTCATGATATTCCCTACTATAGTTTAAGGTATTTAATTCTTCTAAGTATTTCTCCCTTTTATTTTTTAACAGTGATATTTCATTATTTTTGTCCCTTATAATATCCTTTAATTTATTCTCTAAATTCTCTATATTTATGTTGTAATTTTTTGAATAATTCTCCAATACTGCAAGAACTTCTCTATATTCGTTGTAGGCATTCTTATAGTTCTCTTTTTCTTTCTCTAAGGAGGATTTTTTCTTCTCTAACTCCTTATAGTACTTAGCATGCTCCATTATACTTTCGATACTATTGGAAGTGTTTTTTAATTCCTCTTCCCTTTCCATTTTATTTAATATTAACATTCTAATATCTTTCCATCTTTCCAATTCCCTTTCTAACTCCTCTTTTTCTTGATTTATAATTTCCCTACTATAATCACCTACAACTTTTAAAAGGGCCTCTTTCCTCTTTAATAGGTCTTCCTCATCTATACCTTTTAAATAACTTTCACAGGCAATATATTTTTCATATTTTTCCTGCAATTCTCCTTTTTCCTTTTTTAATTTATCAATTTTATGTTCTATTTCACTATATTTTTTAATTTCCTCCTCAATACTTTGGAGTTCTTTATTGTATTCATTTAACTCCCTATATTTGGCCTCTAAATTTCTTTTCTTTTCCCTCAATCTTTCATATTTATTTTTCAAATCCCTTATTTCATTGATCTCCTTTTCCAATATATTTATTTCCTTTTCATGTTTCTTTAATTCCCTGCAAAGTTTATTTAACTCCTTCCTCTCTCTTTTAATATTATTTTTATAGGTATTTAGGAGATCCTCCTTTTTTGAATCTGAAATATCAGATTGGCAAAGGGGACATTTATTATCTACCTTAATAAGTTTTTGTATAGTTTCTTCTAATTCCCCTATCTTAGTTTCTTTTTCAGATATGGTCCTATTTAAATTTAATAATCCATTCCTGTATTTTATATACTTTTTATTTAATTCTTCTTCCCTTTTTATCCTCTCTTCAATTTCATTTATGGATATTAATTCCCCTTCCAAATTTAAAATCTCCCTCTTTAATCTGTTTATAATATTAATTATATTCCTTTTTCTCTCCTCCATATTTTTAAATTCCACATACTTATTACTTAATATCTCCAACTCCTCTCCAATCTTTATATACTCATGGTAGTGTTTTCTATTTTCCTCTAACTCTTTTTTATATCTATTTATCTCCTCCAATCTACTTTTTAAGTCCTCTAATTTTGATAGTTTTTCAAGTAATTTTTCCAAGTTCTTTAATTTTTTATTGGTATTTTTTATTTTATTTTCTATATGTTCCATATCAATACTTTCTATGCCCCTATCCTTTATTTCCCTATTAATTTTTTCTATTTCCCTTTCCAATCTTTCCCTTATTGCCACAAGTCTAGTGTAATTATCATAGTACTTCCTATATTCCTCCATATCCTTGGAGATATTCTTTAACTCATTTTCAATACTACAGTATTTTTTATAGTATTCCTCATTATTTCTTAATCTCCTTATGGAGCATTTAATAGTTTCAAGATCTCTATTTAAATCCTTTATTCTATCTTCAATATTTGAAATATCCTTAGTTATGTCCCTTATTCCCTCATTTAACCCATTGTAAATCCTTTCTTTTTTATTGTATTCCTCTAAAACACTCTTTTTATTTTTATAAATACTATCTTTATAATGATATTCCTCTTTTAACTCTTTTAATTCTAATTCTTTATTAACAATATCCTCTTTTAATTTTTCAATATCTTCCTTTATTGTGTCCATCCTAGATAGTTGTCCCTTTATATTCTCTAATCTATTTTTAAATTCACCTATGGAACTTCCCATCCTTTCCCAAACTTTTTCGTATTTATTTATCCCTAAAAGTTCTCCAATAAGTTTTTTTCTCTCAGAGGGACGGATATTTATAAGATTATCTATCTCACCCTGTTTTATATATATGGCATTTAAAAAGACATTATGATTTACACCCAATATTTCCTTTATTACATTGTTTACTTCTTTACTACTCACAGCACCATCACATGGTTTTCCGTTGATCTCAATTCTGTCTATTGTAGTACCGCCCCTTGATCTAAATACTTCATAATTATTACCCCTTAATTCAAATGACAATTTTATTGAAAACATGCCACTCTCTTTTTTTATTAAGTCCTTAATTTTACCATCTCCCTTACCATAAAGTGCAAAACTCATGGCCTCAAATATGGAGGATTTTCCACTTCCATTATGTCCTATTATTGTGGTAATTCCCTTATTAAATGATAATTCTGTATATTTATGACTCTTAAAGTTTTTAATAGTAATGCCCTTTATAATCACATTATCCCTCAATCTCAATATTATAATTAAAATACCCTATCCTTGGAGTAGTATTCCCTAACCTTAAATAATATCTTATATTTTTAAATTTATAATAATATTATAATTTACTATCAATTGAGATATATATCTTAAACTTTCCCCTAAAAGATTTAAAACACTAAAATGATTATTTTATTTGGACAGTGATTTTTTATTAAATAGGTAATTAATGGTATCCTTTTATTTATTTTAATTTTTAATTTATGATAAATTATAACCTTAACTTATAATTATATATAATAAAAATAAAAAAAATAAAATACTAATAAATAGAAATATTTAAGTTTCTATCTTAGATTAATATGAACTTTTATAATTATCATTTTATAAAAGGATTCAGCCTACTCCCCCAGTGCCTGAGAGCATTGAAGAATAATAGCAGGATTTTTACTTTTTATATATTTACTTCTTTTTAGATATTTTAAATCTTATATTATTTTATTTTAATTAATTTTAATTTTTTTAAAATTATTTTTTATTTTTCTATTATTTTATTTTTTATAGGAATTCTTTTGAAATTAAGGTTTTTTTATTTTAGTAGGATAGTTTTTTTAGTACCTAATCCATATTTTCTTTTTATATCCTTTACAACATTTAATTATCTATCTACAATAAAATTATAAATATCTCCCCTTTCACATCTTGTTATTATTGATGCAACTATATTCTTTGAATACCTTATGGAGGGAGTATCTTTTATAAATGTAAATATTCCCCTATAGCCCTCCTCTATTAATCCTACTCCCTCAAGTCCCAATATTTTACCATTATTTATTGTAGCAAATCTCAATATCTCCTTTGGATCAATATGGTATATCTTATATATAAAATCCATTTCCTTAAATATTGAGGGAGAGTTAGCCATAAAATTGTCTGTTCCTAACCCTATAAGTATATTATTCCTTAGTAAATTGTGAATATCTGGTAATCCAACATTAAAGGAGGCATTTGCCCTTGGACATACAACAACTGGAATATTATATTCCCTTAGAATCTCCCCTTCATAGGGCGTTGTGTGTGTGGCATGTATTATAAATGTTGGATTAATTTTTAAATCTATTATTCTCTCTATCTCACTTTTACCGTATGTTTCCTTGGAATACTTTATAGAGTTCTCATGTTCATTGGCATGTATTGAAAATATTTTATAATCCTCCTTTCTTATAATTTTTAACTCCTCATCAGAGTATTCATTACATCCACTTAACCCTATTCCATCTGCTACCTTTAAAATTTCCCTTATTTCCTTTTTTAATTCCTCAATATTGGAGGTTGTGGGCCTTCCCAGTATTATAGGGGAAGGGGGCATGTTAAATAGGTTATTAAATTGTATATCACCACATAATGTATTACTCCATCCAAGGTATTCCTCAGTAAAGTATTCTTTAAACTTAGCAAATGCCCTTTTTAAGAGATCTATCCCAGTTATTCCATTTTCCCTGAAATCACAAAAATAAAGTATGCCATTACTTTTAAGATCATGTAATCCATCTATTATCCCATTAATTAATTGCTCCTCACTACAGGAATTTAAAAATCTATGCTTTAATCCATTTGGGGGCTTTACAAGATCATCTAAGGTTTTATTTATCCCTATGTCCTTTATGGCATTATCCCCTATATGGGTATGGGCATTTATAAGGGGAGGTATTACTATTCCCTTATAGTTTATTGTATCCCTTATATGCTCCCTTGTAAATCCCTTTATTATGCCCTCTTCAACTGCCAATATGCCCCTTTTATACTCAAAGTCCTTGCCATATAGGAAATTTGATTTTAAGTAAATTGTATCCCTATCAAGGGTATTTTTGTTCATAATTCACACCCTGTAATATAGGATTTTTTACTCTTATGTTTTTATTCCCTTTTTAAATAAATCTTATTGTTTTACTAATAATTAATTACTCTTTATTTTTATTATAAAATTTTTAAATTTTTTTATTTAATTTTATTTATTATTTTAATATTATAATCCTAAAAAAATTATTTATACCATATAAAAAAATCTTAATTAAAAAACCCTATAAAAAATAAATTCATAAAATTAAAAAATAAGAAATAAAAAAAATAAAATGAAATATTAAAATAAAATAATATCTAAGATTTTAAAATATTTGAGGGAATAAATGATAATAAGTAAAAATCCTATATTATTATTCTTAGATGCCCCTAAGCACTGGAAGGCAAGTAGAATCCTTAGGATAGTATTTTATGGAAATTTCATAATTTATGTGTTTAATAGTTTTATTTATTCATTTTTATTCTTTATAATAATTTTTTTTAAAAATTTTATAAATATTTTATTTTATTATATTTTTTAATAAATATTTTTTTATAAGGATTCCTATATTGGGGTTTTTATTTATTATAACAGTTTTATTTGAATAATATTTTTTTAATTAACTTTATAAGTTTTATATGCTAAGCATTTATATGTTAATTTTTATATATTTTAATTTAATTTAAATAAAAATTTTTAAATTCAATATCCTAATAAAATGTATTTAAAATAAAAAAGGGATAATTATGGAAAGGGAAAGAGAAGTTATAGGTTATATAATAGGGGAAACCACTACCACAGAGATCTTATTTTTATCAAATAAACCCCCTGAAGTTGGTAGTTATGTATCTATAAAGTATTTAGATGGAAGGGAAGTTATTGGGATGATTGAGGGGGTTATGCAGGGCTGTTCTGTCTTTAATGAAGTTTTAAATGTAAATGAACTATTAAAATTAAGAGAATTAGAAACAAATGACTCATTTTATGTGACAGGCAAAATAAAAATTTTGGGAGATGTAGAGGAGAAGAAAATACCAAGAATACCTCCAGAACCTGGCACCGAAGTCTATTCTGCCAATGAAGAAATATTAAAAAAGATGTTCTCCGAAGGGCATATGGAAATAGGGAAGTTAATATCAAAGGATGTGCCTGTAAAGTTAGATGTTAATAAATTATGTTCAAGACATTTAGCAATATTGGCAATTACTGGTATGGGAAAATCAAATACTGTTGCAGTATTACTCTCAGAATTGAATAAATTAAATGCCACTGTATTAATATTTGATATACATGGAGAGTATAGGAACATAGAATCCTACGACAACAACAATAAGTTAAAAATTAACATTATAAAACCAAAGATAAACATATACAACATAGGTAGTGGCACTTTGGCTGATTTGGCAGGAGTGGATGCCCAGGCCACAAAACAGAGGCCCTATATTAGAAGGGCTGTGAAAAATGTAAAGAATAATAATCAAGAGGTAGATTTCGATTCGGCAGAGGATTATATAAAATGTATCATAGAGGAATTGGAGAGTTTTATAGAGGATAATAAAAGAGATGCAGATAGTATTCAAACTGCAATATTTAGATTGGAGGATATGTTGCAATTTAAGAAACATCTAATAACCCTACACTATAAACCAATAGATAAAATAATGGAAAATCATATAAACATCCTTCCATTGGAAAATTTAGATGAGGGGGACATGGATATTATTATATCTCACTTTTCCAAGGAAATATTGGCAGATAGGAAGGATGCATTATGGAAAGGTTCTCCAAAACCCATATTCCTGATACTGGAAGAAGCCCACTTAATTATACCTAACAATAGAAATACAAAATCAAAATTATACATATCAAGAATAGCCAGAGAAGGTAGAAAATTTGGAGTAGGGTTATGTATTGTATCCCAAAGACCTAAAACCCTTGATCCAGAGTCCCTATCCCAGTGTAATAATTTAATAATTTCAAAATTAATTGAGCCCACGGATCAATCCCATGTGCAACAGGCCTCAGAGAGTTTAAGTGAGGATTTAATTAAACAACTTCCTGGATTAAATGTAGGAGAGGCTATAATCTTAGGTCCTGCATTGAAGATTCCAGCAATGGTTAAAATAAATAGATTTAATGGTAAGTATGGAGGAGAGGATATAAATATCGTGGATATATGGAAAGGGAGCATGAATGAGCATGATAATTATAATTATGGAAAATTGGATATAAGGGGAGGTAATGAATTAGATTAAAAATATAAAGAATTTTAAATAAAAAATAATTAAAAAAAATGAAATATAAATAAATATAAAATTTAATATTAAAAAATTATTAAATAAATAAAAATGTATAAATAAAAAATAAAAAATTTAGATTAAAATAACAATTTAATATTTTAGTTATTTAAAGAAAAAGTATTTCTTTTTATTAATATTAGTTTTTTTATTATTTTTATTATATTGATTATTTTTTATTATTTGCATTTTATAAACTGCAAGTTTTATTATACATTATGGTATAAAATTAAAGAAATAATAATAAAAAATAAAATTTAAAAATTAATATAAAATTACTTTATTTTTATTTACAAATATAAAAAAATAAAAAAATAATCAAAATAATAATTGTTAATAATATACAAAATTAAAACAGTAGAAAAATTAAAAATATAAAAAATAAAAGAATTAATAAAATATTACGGATTAATACTATCCCTTTAAGACTATTCGAAGATAATACTATAATATATAAAGAGAGATGAAAAACACCATTCCCTTGCAAATAACTATTGAAACATATAAGATCTTAATTGAAATCTAACTAATTATAATAAACAAATAATAAAATAAAAAAGGAATAACTATGATAATCTCCATAATCGGTGGAACTGATGGATTAGGCAAATGGTTTGCAAGATTTTTAAGAAATAAGGGTTTTGATATAGTGGTTACTGGAAGGGATATAGTTAAGGGTAAAAACGTTGAAAAGGAGTTGGATGTAAAATTTATAAATAACAACATAGAAGCCACAAAAATTGGAGATATTGTAATTGTTGCAGTGCCAATAAATATTACAGAAAGGGTCATTAAGGAGGTGGCCCCCCATGTTAGAGGAAATTGTGTATTGATGGATATTACCTCCATAAAGGAGATACCCTCAAAGGCCATGGAAAAATATACAAAGAACAACGTATGTGTAATACCAACTCATCCCATGTTTGGTCCTTCCACCCCTTCCTTAAAGAGACAGGTTGTAATATTAACCCCCCCTAAGAAACACTATCTATCAAATCCATGGTTTAATAAAATAAAGGACTTTCTTGAAAAAGAGGAGGCAAGGGTTGTGATAATGCCCCCTGAGGAACATGACAAAATAATGGGGGTTATTCAGGGATTAACCCATTATGCCTATATCTCCCTTGGAACCACATTGAAGGAATTAAATGTGGATATAAGGGAATCAAGAAAGTATGCCTCGCCAATATATGAACTTATGATAAACATTATAGCCAGAATTATTGGACAGAACCCCTATCTTTATGGAGATATTCAGATGCACAATCCCCAAATAAGCCATATCCATGAAACATTTATAAGGGAATGTACTAAAATAAAGAATATTGTTGATAAGAAGGATAGGGAAGGGTTTGCCAATATAATGAAGGAGGCAGCCAAACATTTTGGAAGTGAAACCTTACGTGGGATGAGGTATTCCAATAAGGCTGTTGGAGCAATTATTGAAGAAATTGAAAAATTGGAGAAATCAATAGGCAAAGAGGTTGGATTGAGGCATGTTGATTCCAACAACATTCACTATGGTATTTTAAAGGATATTATAGATGATTACATAATATTGGATAAAAATGGCAAGGAGGTAAAAATAAATATTGCAAATATATCTTTAATGGAGGAGAAGGAATTTAATCAATGGAAAAGGGATAATTTAAAGAGATTATTTTATGATGTTTCCATACTATTTAAAAAAGAGGTAAATCCAGATATCATTTTAAAATTATTAAAGGCAATTTATGATATTGAAATTTTGGACATATACGAAGGAGACAATATAGAGGAAGGATTTAAAAGTATTACTTTTAGAATATATTCCTACAATAGAGAGGATTTAAATAATTTAAAGAAGTCCTTTTTAGAGGTAATTAAAAACATAGGTGGAATTGAGAGATATAACTATAGTACATAATATTATTTAACTACATAATATTATACTAAAAAATAAAATATTTAAAAAAATAAAAATAAAAGATAATAAAAAATAAATTACTATAAAGTTTTAGGTATTTTAAATTTATTTTTATTATGGGTGCGTCTAACATATAACTTCAATACTTATTAATAGTAAAGTATATATTTAAAATATTGCCAATAATAATAGTATGTTAAAGAGATGGGATACTAGAAATTACGACATAAAATTAATTTTAGAGGTATTCGACTGGATTAATGTACCTTTTGA
>JAHEQB010000020.1 GCA_019561555.1 Methanothermococcus sp. SCGC AD-155-C09 | reverse complement strand
AAAATGGAATTCAGAAGGATATGNGGGTTTACTTCCAAAATACGGAGGGAGACCATCCAAACTTACAAAGAATAATGGGGAACTCAAGAATATTCTAAAGGGAAAAGATTCATGGACAACAAAAGAAATACAGAAGTTAATTAGAGAAAAATTTAATAAAATACTCATTATATCATATCAGAAGGATTCTAAGATCTTTTGGCATGAAATATACCAAGCCCTATCAGAAAGATTATAGAAAAGGGATAATGCTAAGAGATTTTAAAAAAAACTTGAATAATGTAGAAATCAATGATATAATAGCTATTCATTGATGAGGGGGGATGGCAGTTGAAGGAAATGTAAATAGAACAAGATTCTGGGACTTACTGGATTTGTTAGAAAAGTTGCTATTATCTTAAAGTTAAAGTTATAGGATTCTACTCTTTAAATGGAAAGAGTGCATGGATTTCCCAGAGAGTAAAAGATTAAGACTTTATATCTTTTCTCCGGAGGATAAGGGAGGTTAATCCTAAGAAGAGAATTGTTATTATCTTAGATAATTTTAGAACTCATCATGCAAAAAAGGTTAAAGAAGAATCTGAGAAACTGGACATCCAGTACTATACCTCCCCCCTTACTCTCCAGATTTGAATCCTATAGAACATAAATTGGAAAAGTGTTAAAAGATACATTTCTGAGGAATCCCCATTGAATATAAAAAAATTAAAGAAAGGATTTCTAGATCTTAAAAAATTAACAAAATCTATATCATTTGCAGGGAGTTATTAATAAATTTTTAGGTTATGAGTTTAGAGAATTATGTTCTTAACTATATATTGTTATTTATGTTATAAATTATAAGTTTAATAAGATTTCAATAAATTTTATTATTTACTTTTATAATTATTTTAGTGGGGTGGTATTATCAAAAACAGTGATAATAATGATGGTATTGGGGGGATAATTTTCTTATTGGTTTTAGCAGTGTTATATTTTAGAGATCATCTGTGGGCAATATTATCTTTTATAATAAACATAATAAGTGAAAATTTTTGTATTATAATATTTATTATATTTATACTCTCTATTATTGGCTCCAATATTAGTAACGAGACAGCGGAAGAATGGTACAATAAAGGAGTTGCCCTATATTATCAGGAAAAATATAATGAGGCAATAGAATGTTATGATAAGGCATTGAAAATAGATCCAAATTATGTGGATGCGTGGTACAATAAAGGAGTTGCCCTTAAAAATTTGGGAAAATATAATGAGGCAATAATGTGTTATGATAGAGTATTGGAAATAGATCCAGGATATGTGAAAGCGTGGAATAATAAAGGAGATATACTTTATAAACTGGGAAGATATAATGAAGCAATAAAATGTTATGATAAGTCCCTAGTTATAAGGGATGATCCCAAAATAAAAAAGATCAAAGAAGAAATTAAATCTGAATTGAGGCCAAAATTAAGGATTAAACTTTTAAACACTTCATTCACTTTAAACAGATGGGAAAAAGTTAAGATGGAAATATTGAATAAAGGAAGTGTTATGGCAAAGAATGTAGATTTTACATTTTCAGATGATATTACAGTTAGAAACTTACCTAAAATTAAAGTTAACCCAAAGAGTAAAAAGATAGTAGAGTTCAATCTCAGGCCCAATGTTTCAGGGGAGGTTCCTCTTGAGGTTGAGATAAGATGTAAGGATCACTTAAACAAAGAGTATAAATTCAAGGAAACAATAACACTTGATGTTAAAGAAAGGGTTGAGGAAATAACTCCAGAAAAGGGGATATCTCCTGCAGAATTCACTCCAAAACCAACAACTCCAAAAACCTTCCCTCCAGAACTTTCAGATAGATACGTAGAAGTGGAATATATAGGAAAGGGAGGATTTGCAAGGGTATTCAAGGCAAAGCGTAAAGATGGAAAAGAAGTAGCAGTTAAAATACCAATCTCATTAGATGAATCCACAGGAAAATCCTTCCTTAAGGAGATAGAAAATTGGACTAAGTTAAACCATAAAAACATAGTTAAGGTATATCATTATAACATACTACCAATTCCTTATTTTGAAATGGAGTTATGTGACCAATCACTGGAAGATCTAGATAAACCCTTAGATCCAGAAAAAGCAGCATGGATTATATTCCATACAATAGAGGGATTGAAGCATGCCCATTCCAAAAATATTATACATAGAGATTTAAAGCCTCAAAACATCCTACTTAAGGAGGGTATTCCAAAAATCGGTGACTGGGGATTGAGTAAGGTTATGACAGAATCTTCCTCAGCAACAACAGGCAAGGGTTTCACGCCCCTCTATGCCTCTCCAGAGCAAATAAATAATGAAAGTAAGGATGAAAGAACAGATATATGGCAGATTGGGGTAATATTCTATGAACTTACCACTGGAGAACTTCCCTTCAAGGGAGATGGATTTATCGAGATAGTGACGGCAATAGTTACAAAGGATCCAATTCCTCCTTCAAAAATCAATCCAGGGGCTAAAGGAGTTGAAAAAATAATAATGAAATGCTTAGAAAAAGATAAAACAAAACGTTATCAGTCAGTTGAAGAGTTGCAAAGGGATCTATCTGAATACCTTGGAATAAAATACAAGGAATCTTTAAAGTTAAGTGTAAGTAGAAGGGATTTCAAAAGATCAGCCTACTACTGTAGCGAACTTCTTCTAATAAATATGAAAATTAATAACATGATAGGGGCCTATAAATATACCTCAGATCTATTAAATTATACTGATGGCGAAATTAAACAGGAGGTTAAAGAATTACATGAGCATTTAAAATATAGGATAGAAAATGGAATAGAGGATATCCCAGAGGAACTTATCAAAGTGGCCGAGGTTATAGTCCATAGGGTAAGAGTAGGGCTCTGATGAAGTAAATCCATAATAATAAGAAATATAATCTGTCCCATAGATAGGCATTAAAACGTTACATAGGATGATAAAGACTCTTATATAAAGGGGTATTGATGAGATAACAATTATAATAAAAATAGAATTGGGATTTAGTGGAAAAAAATAAATATGGGAAATATATCTATAAAAAAATTGTTTATAGTAAATAAAATACCTTAATCTTAAAAAAACCCTACAAAAAACAAAAAAATAATTTAAAATCATATTAAACCCCTTCCTTTTACTCCTCTAAAAACGTTACATTGCTGGAATTTTGTAATGTCTGATTTATACTATCTCTTACCACTGCCTTGGAGATTTTTGCATTGGCCTGAGTTTGTAATGTCTCCTCCCCCACTTCTTCCACTGGTTTAGAAATTTTTGCTTTAACTGGAGTATTAGGTGCTAATTCGTCTCCTCCCTCTGTTACTACTTTAGAAATTTTTTTAAATAGGGGCTTCGATACTTCCCTAATACAGCCACTAATGGACACCATTCCTATAATCAAGATTACTATCAATCCCAAACTTACGAATTTTTTTCCCATTTTATTCACCACACTTGATTGTAATTCATATAATAATTTATAAAAATTACAATATATAATATAGTATATATTATTTTTGGTTTTCTGTATGTGTTATTTGAGTATATATTATTTTTGATGGGAAGTAGAGTATTTAAAATTACAATAGTTTATTATGTTGTAATAATTTTTTATTTATTTTTTTATAATTAATTTTAAAAGCAGGTGATAAAATTAAAAATCCTAAAAATATTAAGATTGATAAAAAAGAAATTATTGATAAAATTAAAAATATTAAAATTAGTAAGAAGGAAATTATTGATAAAATTAAAAATATTAAAATTAGTAAGAAGGAAATTATTGAATGGATGGTTTTTTTAGTGGTACTATTTGTTGTTTGGAGTCATGTTAATGTTGTGGTATCTGATAGTATGTATCCATTAATGAAAAGGGGGGATTTAGTAGTCGTAGAGAATGCAAATTGGGAGTTCAATCCAAAGGATGTTAAAGTTGGGGATATTGTAGTATATAATGCCCATTGGCCAGACAATCAAAATAAAATACATTATATATTAAAGGTAGATAATAAAACACTAATAATATACAAAGGGGATAAAACAAAGCCTGTAATCCATAGGGTTATAGATAAATTAGAATTAAGTGGAAAGGAGTATATTATAACAAAGGGTGATAATAATCCCACCTATGATCCAGAACTTACATCTATTAATCAAATAAAACAGAGGGCAATAACCATTAATGGAAATCCCATTGTAATACCCTATATTGGTTATATATCCATATATTTAAGGGAATATCTGTGGATAATATTACCATTAATGATTATATACTTTATTTACGATGAGATAGTAAAGAAAAAAAATAAAGATAAAGAATTAAAGNAAAAAAATAAAGATAAAGAATTAAAGGAAAAAAATAAAGATAAAGAATTAAAGGAAAAAAATAAAGATAAAGAATTAAAGGAAAAAAATAAAGATAAAAAGTAATTGTTTAAATAGAAGTAATTAATTATATATAAAAAGAAGTATTTACTTTTTTGTTTTGTAGTTTATTAATATATACTTATTCCAAACATTATATTATTATTATATTTTTATTAAATTTTATTATTTTATTATTTTATACTATAGGACTATAAAAATTAACATTAAAATAAAAAATTAAATGAATAAAAAAATTAAAAAAAGAATAAAAAATAAAATTAAAAAAGGTGAAAAATTGCAAAATCAAAATAATCAAGAACAACCCACAAGAGTTAGAGTGCCAAGAAAAGACCAAAATGAGATATTAGGAGTAATAGAACAGATGTTAGGTGCAAGTAGAGTTAGAGTGAGATGCATGGATGGAAAAACAAGAATGGGAAGAATACCTGGTAAATTAAAAAGAAAAATATGGGTAAAGGAGGGAGATGTTGTAATAGTAACCCCTTGGGAAGTACAATCAGATGAAAAATGTGATATAATATGGAGATACACAAAGGGACAGGTTAGTTGGCTATCTAAAAAGGGATATCTAAAGGAACTCTATTAAATGGGATAGAGATGAATAATAATAAGGATACCTACAATAGTAAAGACAAAGATGGGGATAAAAACCCGGAGAGTATTAAAAACAGAAAACACAATAGTTCAAATATGGAGCAGGAAAAACGCCTTGATAGGGAATATCAAAAGAAAATAATAGAGAGAAAAAAGAAGTTCTTAGAGGATTTAAAAACAGAGGATGGAGTATTTGATAGCAGAACCCTTTTATCACTGTATGGATTATTAAGTGGAAAACATATTGAGGAATTTGTTGGCACAATAAATTCTGGGAAGGAATCCATTGTTTTTTCTGCAATTAATAAGGGGAAGTATTTGGCAGTAAAGGTATATAGGGTTTCTACCTGTGATTTTAAAACCATGTGGAAATATATTCAAGGGGATCCAAGGTTTCATTTAAGAAAGAGTTCCACAAGGCAGATTATACATGCCTGGGTTGAGAAGGAATTTAGAAATTTAAAAAGAGCAAATAACTATGTTAATAGTCCAAAGGCTCTATTGAGACGGGAAAATATACTTTTAATGGAATTAATATGTGATGATAATGGGGTTCCCTCTCCAAGATTAAAGGATGCCCCTCCAGATATTGATTATAAAGATTTATTTAAAATTATAAGGGAGGATTTAAAAACACTTTACAATGATGCTGAGATTGTCCATGGGGATCTCTCAGAATATAATATATTAATTAAAGAAAATATGCCTTACTATATTGATTTTTCTCAGGGAGTTGTTATTCAACATCCATTATCTAAATCCCTACTTATTAGGGATGTAAAAAATATTTGTAGTTTTTTTAAAAGAAAGGGAATTTCCTGGGATTATGATAGGTTATATAAATATATCACAGGAGAAAATCTTAGCCCAATAGATGAGGAATTATCAAAGAATTATTAATGGGGATTAGGTAGATAAATTAAAGGAAATAATTGAATAATTATAAGGCATACTTAGATATAATAATAAATTTACAGTGTTTCACAATAAAAAATAAAATTAAAAGTTAATAAAAATGAAAAATGGACGTGTCCACATAAGGTAAACAATATATATAAAAATTACATAAGATATTATTATGNTAAGAGTAANNGATATTGTAGAGANATTAAAAATCTTTAAAAGAAACAAAATACCTATAGAAATTAAAACTCTTGCCATAGCAACTTACATTCAAACATCTTCAGTAAGAAGGACTGCCAGAATTCTTTCAGAGATTCATCCAGTCTCAAAAACATCAGTTTGGAACTGGATAAATAAGTTTGAAGAAAAATTATCCATTACAACAGAGGAAAAAGAAAGAAATCTAATAGCGATNGATGAAACTATTGTTAAAGGTGGAGGAAAGCGTTATTATGTTTATTCTGCTGTAGATGTTGAGAAGAATGAATTAATTCTAATGAGAGTTTATGCAACAAGAAGTTATTTAGCTACGAGATCCTTTGTAAATGGAGTACTGAAGTACTGTAGGAGTAAGGTGAAATTCCTTATAGATCCGCCCATGCTGATCAGTGCTCTAAAAAGTCTTAATTTAAAGTTTGAACATCAAACCTTTGGGCAGAGGAGTTTGATAGAATCAGTGTTTTCTTCTCTGAAGCAGAGGGTAAAGATCTTTTTCTGCTCTATTACTACTAAAGATCCTGTTAAAAATTGGAACTTCTTTTGTAGGTTATTTGTTCTGTACTATAATAAACTGATGTGGTGTTTAGGTTAAGTGGACAGGTCCAAATAAAAAATTAAAAAAATAAAAAAAATAATTAATAAAAAAACTATAATATGTATTTAATATATAAAATACCTATAATTTATAAATAACATCTAAACTTAAAATCTATAGTATAAATAATAATATGATAAAAAGGATAATATATTAAAAAAAAGATTGCCTATAAAGAGGATCTTACTATAAATCCATTCTTAATATAGTTTTAACCTATGAACTTCCATAATGATTCCCATTAAAGGATATTTATCCTTTCCAGTGCCAGGGGGTATCTAAGAGGATAATTATAGGATCCTTAATTTTTATGTTTTTCACTCCCTTTTATATATTAAAATTTTATTATTTTTCAATAATTTTTTATTTTATTTAATTTTTTATTTTATAATTATTATATTTTTTTATTCTTGATAAAATTAAATTTTTATTTATCATAAATAAATTTTTTAAAACTATATAAGGTTTCTATATTACAGATGTTATAATTACAATAAAACTAATTAAAAAATAAAATAATAGAAATAAAGGGAAAAGCCATGATATGCATTCCAATAATAGAAAATAATATAGAGAATGCCATTATTAGTGCAGAGAAAGCCTTAGAAGTTGCAGATATTGTGGAATTCAGGGTAGATTATATTAGAGACATTAAAGAAAAAGATATTGTAAAAATGACCAATTATCCCTCCATTATCACAATAAGGGCCCATTGGGAAGGAGGATATTATAGAGATAGTTCTGATAAAAGGATAGATCTATATAAATTGGCTATTGAAAACAATGTAAAATATATAGATGTAGAGTTAAATGAAAAAAGAAACAGGGAACTTGTTAATTTCAGGGAGGATATAGGCTCAGAGACTAAGATTATAATCTCTTATCATAATTTTAAAGAAACTCCATCCTATAACTCCCTCTTAGAGATTGTAAATAAAGAACTCCAGATTGGAGATATAGGTAAATTCGCCACCATAGTTAATTCTAAAGAGGATATTTTAAATATTTTAAAGGCCATACAGGAATTTGAAGGAAGGGTAATGGGTATTGGGATGGGAGAAATGGGTAAATTAACAAGAATATTGGGAACCTACTTTGGTAGTATATTAACCTTTGCCTCCATGGAGGGTAAATCCTCTGCACCTGGGCAGATAGATATAATAACTCTAAAAAAGATATATGAACTTATTCATTAAATGGTATAAATTAGCATATAATTAAAATAACATTAAGCCCCTAAAAACCTTGGTATAAAGTAGAATGTGCCAATAGCACTTCCAATACTGGAAAGGGCCACTACCATCAATACCCTCATTAAATTGTTGTTCATTAAAACCTTTAAATCCTCAGTTTTTAAAAATTGAGAAATATCCTCTGAAGTAATCTTCCTATACTTTAACTCCACGGCCCCTACAACATAGCCTGCCCCAATTATGGGTATTAGGGAAGTAATTGGGGCTGCAAGAAATGCTGCTATAATGGAAGGGACTTTTCCCCTAGCAAGGATTACCCCCAATGCAGATAATCCTCCATTTATCAATATCCACTCTATAGTCAATTTCTTTAATGCTTCAGGGTTTGAGGATATGGAGTATATTCCATAAGCTATAATTCCAATTAATAAAATTGAAAATGCTATTTTAAAATAGTTTTTTTTCTTTTTTAATTCCATAAGTTCATTTATATTTATATCTATTTCATTTTTTTCAAGTTTTTTTAAGTAATTTACAATACCCTTAACATGGCCTGCCCCAACTACTACCAATATCCTTTCCCTTCCTGAGGTAATATCAAAAATATTTTTTGCCATATACCTGTCCCTCTCATCTACAAGAACCTTATATAGGGAGGGAGATAATTCATTCAATAGATTTGTTAATTCCTCGGCATTATCCACCATCTTATTTAAGGATTCTTTATCTAATTTTATGGTATCTTTATCATCCAATAATCCATATAATAATGTTAATTTCTCCTTTAATGACATAGAATCCAGTGCTCGTTTTAATGTAATGTTTATAGGTCTATCTATCAATGATAGTGGTTTTTTATATGTTTTAGCCAATTCTACGGCCTTTTTCATTTCACTTCCTGGTTTAATATTGAATTTTTCCCCAATATCCCTTTGAAAATTTGCTAAAATACTATGTATTAAAAATAACCCAACATTTCCCTCCTTTATTATTTTTAATATATCTATGTTTTTCTTGGAGTGGTTATTATCCCCCTCATTTAATAGGGCAAAAAACCTTTCATTATCTAATTCTATAGCAATTAAATCTGGATCTATCTCCAATATGGCCTGTTCTACCTTATTTACACTATCCTCTGAAACATGGGCTGTGCCTATTAAGTAAATATCGCAATCATTAAATCCGTTATTAATTTTAATATGCATTATTTCACCGAATATAATAATTTAAGTTAAAAAGTATATAATTAATAATAGTTAATAATAAAAAATTAAAATAAAAAAATATTTTAAAAGATTTAAATATATTATATTATTTTATTAGTTTAATATGTTATTATCCTTTAAATTTATATTCAAGAATATATATCTTAAACTTATAATCTAAACATATACATGATAGAAATAGAGAGAATTAAATTTTTACAATGATAAATCCCTTCTTGGAGTAGTAGTGTGGAATTTTCATAATTATTAAAAAATATAAAATTTTAACTTATTATAAATATAATAATCTTATACTTAAAGAACTTCCTCTGCACTTCCAGTGCTTAGGAGCGTAGGAAGATAATGGCGTTAGGATTTCTACCACTTTTTAGGTATTATTTTTCTTTATCTCTTTAAGTATTTTACTTTTTCTCTTATTATCTTATTTTATAGTCAAGGACATAATAATTTAAACTTATTAGGGATATAGGATCACATACTAAATGGTTTCCACTACACATCCAGTGCTTAGGGGTGTAGGGGGGAGGGGGTAGTTATGGGATTTCTAATTTTTAAGTATCTACTTTCTTTTATTTCTTTAAATTTTAATTTTTTCCTATATATTAGGGTTTAGGTTATTTTATTTTTTTATTTTTTTAATTTTTAATTTTTTTAATTATTTTTTTATTATTTTTATTTTTTTATATCTTAGATTATAGTTAAGAAATTATGTTCTTAACTATAAATTATTTTATTTTTTTATTATTTTTTTTATTTTTAATTTTTTTAAATTATTTTTTTATTTATATATGAATTAAAAAATATGTTCTTGATTACATTCTGTAAAGTATTACCTCGCTTCCAGTGCTAGGGGTATTAGGGAGAGTAATATATTTTTACTTTTTATTTTTTACTTCTCCTTAAATCTTTTAAAATCTCTTATTTTTTATTTTTATTTTATTCTTTTAATTCTTTAAATTATTTTTTATTTTTTTTAAATTATTCAAACCCCTATAAAAGAAAAAAATTAATAATAATTAATCCTCTCCATAGTATATCTTTAAGGCTTCCTCAACAGTTTTGTTTTCAATGGTAATGGCATGTATGGCATTACACATCCTTATGGCATCCCTATAGGACTTTTGATGTATGTTTCTACCTGTGGCATTTCCTGCTGCTCCACTTATATGTATTTGATCATAGAGCATCTGCAAAAATGCCTTTGGATCTGTGGAGCCCCCTCCTGCACAAACTACCTTTGTTCTACCTGCTGCTAAGATGGCCTCTTTAAATGCCTCGGCAGGATTCTCGCACTTTGGATAATTAACCTTAACAAAATCTGCCCCTAAGCATGCAGCAACTCCTGCAGCCCCAGCTATTAAATGAGGATCCCCTTCATTTTTAACAGCCTTGCCCCTTGGATACATCCAAAGTATAGCTATCAACCCATTTTTATGGGCCTCATATACTATCCTTGAGGCCTCAGAGAGCATCTCATGTTCATATTCACTACCTAAGTAAATGGTATAACCTACCCCCAATATATTAAGTTTAGAATAATTTTTAAATTCAACTATGTCCTTTATATCAATAAGGCTCTTACTTATTGGATCCCTTTGAGAGGTTTTAACAAGATGGGTTTTTGAATTTATTTTGATAACATAATTTATATTGCTATAATCCATACCATATCTTGCTATAAGCCCTAATTGTGTGGCAAATGCCCCTATCTTTGAGTTTGAGGCTATTTTGAATAGATGTTCAGGAGTGGCATCATCCTTTGATATACCTGGGCCATAGAAATCATCATTTAAATGCTCTATTTTTTGATCCCCCGCAAATAGCATTAACCTCCCAGTATTCTCAGTTAATGTTAGATAATTCTTAATATAAACTTCTCTTTTATTATAGGGTACATCCATAGGTACTATTACATCCTTTTCAGATAATTTAATATTTTTCATAGAATCCCTTTTATATTTTTTTAATTCTTTTTATATGTTAGTTATGTAATTTTATATAAGTTATTTTATACTATTTGATATTGTTATATTATTTTTATATGCTATTTTATATTAATTTATATTTATATTTTTATCCCTAATTTATAATAACGTTGTAATAAAAAATAAAAAAAAATTTAAAAATTAAAATAATTAAAAAAAATAAAATAAATATTAATAAAACTAATTATAAATTAAAAATAAAATATTAATTTATTAAAAAATAATAAAAAAATATTTTGGAGGTATTAATATGGGAATGACAATATCTGAAAAAATTCTTGCTAAGGCCTCAGGAAAGAATAAAATATCCCCTGGGGATATAGTAATGGCAAAAATAGAGACTGCCATGGTTCATGATATCACAGGCCCACTTACTGTAAACACTTTAAAAAAGGAGGGAATAAACAAAGTCTGGGATAAAGAAAAGATAGTTATTCTCTTTGATCATCAAGTACCTGCAGATAGTATTACCGCTGCAGAAAATCATAAATTAATGAGGGACTTTGTAAAGGAGCAGAATATAAAAAACTTCTACNACATAAGGGAGGGAGTATGCCACCAGGTACTTCCTGAAAAGGGCCATGTTATTCCTGGAACAGTGGTTGTTGGGGCAGATTCCCATACCTGTACCCATGGGGCCTTTGGGGCATTTGCAACAGGTATAGGAAGTACAGACATGGCTGCAGTATTTGCCACAGGGGAATTATGGTTTAAAGTGCCTGAAACACTATACTTTAATATTACAGGGGAATTAAGTCCTTATGTTACCTCCAAGGATGTTATATTGCATATTATCGGAGAGGTAGGATTTGATGGAGCCACCTATAAGGCAGCAGAGTATGGTGGAGAAACTGTTAAAAATATGAGTATAGCCTCAAGAATGACCATGTCCAATATGGCCATTGAAATGGGGGCCAAAACAGGTATAATTGAACCAGATGAAAAAACCATAAAGTACATAAAAGAGGTTTTTAATAAAAATAATAGAAATAAATCCTTTGAAGTGATAAGGGGAGATGATGATGCAGAGTATGAAGAGGTATTTGAAATTGAAGTAAATGATTTGGAACCAGTGTTTGCATGCCCTCATGCTGTTGATAATGTGAAAGGGGCAAGGGAGGTTGCTGGAAAACCAATAGATCAGGTATTTATTGGTTCCTGTACCAATGGAAGATTGGAGGATTTAAGGGCCGCCATAAAAATTATAGAGGAACATGGAGGCATATCCAAGGATATAAGGGTAGTTGTTACCCCTGCATCAAAGGAGGTTATGCTTGCTGCCATGGATGAGGGTATAATCCAGAAGTTCTATAAATATGGATGTGTTGTAACCAACCCCTCATGCTCTGCATGTATGGGGGCACTTTATGGAATACTTGGTCCTGGAGAGGTTGGGGTGGCCACCTCCAATAGAAACTTCAGAGGTAGGGAAGGTTCCTTGGATTCAGAGGTTTATTTGGCATCTCCCATTACAGCGGCAGCCTGTGCTGTTAAAGGGGAGTTAGTGGATCCAAGGGATCTATAAAAATTATAAGGTATGATCTTTATAGTCAAACACTAACTTAACTTATTATCCAATGTAATAAAGATACAAAAGAGGATAAAAATAATAAAGAGAAATACTTTAAGTCCCTACCTTGGCCTAATTATGAACTTCCATAATTTATCCTATAAGGATTCTACCTGCTCTCCCGTGCTTAGGAACGTACATGGAGAATAATGGGAGATCTCTAATTATTATTCATTCCTTTTTAAGTATTTTAAAATTTTTTATTTTAATTCCATATTAATTATTCTTTATTTTTTAATTTTTAATTTTTTATATATTTTTTAATATTTTATTATTCCTTTGAAATTAAGGTTTTTTATAATAAATAATAAAAATAAATCATTCCCTTTTAAAATAGGGCTCCCTATTAAGTATGGCCTTATATATAAGGTCATCAATATTTTTTCCATCCCTCAGAGGGGATAGTATATCAATTAAGTTATCCTCCCTAAGTAGGCAGGGTTTTAAAAATCCATCATAGGTTAATCTAATTCTTGTACAGTTTTTGCAAAATTCTGTATTGTCCATGGGCCTAACAAATTCTACCTCTAATCCATCAACATAATATTTTTTTCTATTTTGCATTAACTTCCTTGTAATAACCTTATCAGATTTTTTTGCTATTTCATTTTCTATTTTTGTAATATCTACATAATACTTTTTTAAATTTTCATTTAAAGGTATGAATTCTATTATTTGTAATATGGCGCCTATATCTCTGCAATAATCCATTAAAGAGTCTAAATCCTCAATGGTATTTTTCATTGCAAGATAATTTATTTTTAAGGGGGTTAATCCAACATCTAAGGCTCTTTCTATGCCTGCCTTTACCCTTTCAATATCTCCACAGTAGGTTATATTTTTATACTTCACAGGGTCTATGGTATCCATACTAACATTTACCCTATTGAGGCCAGCATCCTTTAATCTTTCAGCATAATTTTCCAAAAGAATACCATTGGTGGTAAGGGAAATATCCTTTATTCTAACATCAGATATATTTTCAATAATATCTACTAAATCTGGCCTTAAAAGAGGCTCTCCCCCAGAAATTTTAATTTTTTTAACTCCAAATTTTATGGTGGATTTTGTGATTTTTCCTATCTCCTCTGGTGTCATCAATATATTACTATTACAATTATGGCCCTCCCTATGGCAGTAAAAGCATTTTAAATTACAATGGGGAGTTATGGATATTCTTAAAGATCTTATTTCCCTGTTAAATGGATCTCTCATAATACCACAGGTTTTGTATAATATAATTTTAAAAGGGATAAAATACATTAAATAATTTTAAGGAAAAATATAACTAATAGTAATTAACACTTTATAATGCATTAACATATTTTTAAATAAAGTATTATATATAATTTATTATTAAAAATTAATAAAAATGAAAAAAATAATAAAAATAATGTAATAATGATAAAAAAATTTAAATAATCTTTATTTGTAGTTCTAAAAAACCATTTGTATTAAATTTATGAAGAATAAAGGATAATTAAGATAGAATAGAGTAATCTCAGATTTTAAAATACCTAGAAAGAAGTAAATACTCAAAAAGTAAAAATCCTGCCATTTATTCCATGCATCTTCCTAAGTACAGGGAGAATTCTTGATAGGATTGGCATTGTGAAAATTTTAAATTAGATTAAAATAGGGGTTTAAAATATTTACCTCTATTAATGGCCTATCTTTTTTATTATTTTTATTATTAATTATAACCCTAAAAAAACTATTTTTTATAATTAATAAAAAATCTTAATTTTAAAAGAAATTACTACAAAATAGAGGATTATAAGTTAAGGTTATATGTTTAATTATGATCATTGGATTTCTCCTGAGATTTCTTATTTTCATTTATAAACTCCTCTATATAGGATACCTTCTCAATATCCTCTAACCTATTCATAATTTCATTGGCAACAACCTTTTTAAGTATGGGGGAGCCCTCCATAGACATTGCTGCCCTTTCAGGTAAGTATATATTAACTTCTTTGTCAGATATATTTACGTTTATATCCTCAATATTTATTCTTGGAACATATAGTTTTATTAATTCTTTAACAATATCCTCTGGTTCTTCAACGATATTCTCTACCTTTAATGTATATTTTACAGTTCTTCCTGCCAATTCGTGGTTAAAATCAACTAAAACTCTTCCACTATTAATACTTACAATCCTACCTACCTGATTATCAATTGTTATAGGCATGCCTACAACAGGATTTATTCTGCGTATTTTAAACTCTTTTATAGGCACTATTTTAATTTTTGAAGGATCCCTTTTACCAAAGGCCTTTTCAGGAGGAAGTTCCAATTCCTTTTCCTCTCCAACCTCCATCTCCAAAAGTGCCTCATCCAAACCAGGAACAAGCATACCTTGACCTACTATGATGGTAACTGGGCCATAGGTAATGTTTGGGTTGTATATCCCTTCCTTTTTGGATAATTCCTCATCTGTGGTATCAAATAATTTTCCACCTACATAGCCATTATAGGATACCTTTGCAATAGTTCCCTTTTCCATTAATAACACCTTTTTTATTTATTTTTCCCTTTTTATTTTTTTAATTAAAAATTATAAAATAAAAGTAATATAACTAATATATATATTTTTATATATTTTTTAATATTTTCAGTGTTTATTGGATATTGCTACAAATATTATTAGTAATTTTTATTATAAATATAATAGTCTTTTTATAGGTACTTTTATTGATTATTATTACAATATCGTTTATTATTAATTAAAATATTGTATATGGGATACTATGGAAAAAATCTCGGCCATTGTACTTTCTGGCGGTAATGCAGAACGATTGGGAGGAGAAAAACCATTTAGAAAATTTAACAATGATTATTTAATAGACAATACCATCAATGTACTTGTGGAGATGAAAATCCCCTTTGTAGTAGTTTTTAAACATTTGATGAGTATAAAAAAAGGGGATATACCTAAGGAATCCTATATTTTCAAAAGGTATGGGCAAAGTATTACATGGGATCTGATTCCAAATAAGGGACCTATAGTGGGAATATTATCAGGTATGAAGGTAATAGAGGGTAATTGGATCCTTGTATTACCTTGTGATATGCCCTTTATAACTAAGGATTCCATAAATGCATTATTAAACTACATACCTGTGGCCAAATCCAAGGGGTATAATTGTATAATTCCCAAACATGATAATGGACATGTTGAACCTTTATTTTCATTGTATGAAAAATCATCAGTTGTTGTTTTAGAAAATCTTGTAAAGGAAGCAATTAATAAAGAAAAATCCATTCCTATAAGGGGATTAATCCATAATTTAAATCCCCTTTATGTACCCTCTAAGAAGATTGATAATACCATGAAAACATTTGTTAATATAAATACTTTTGAAGATTTTGAAAAAAATAAATTTAAAAAATAATTAAAAATTAAAAATAATATTAAAGATGAAATTAAAAATTAATAATAAATTATCAGAGTGTGTCTAACATACCACCTCATATATATTAACCCTTGTTAAAGTCCTCAGTGCATATATAAGGTTCCATTAAAAACAAAGGATTTTATCCCCAAAGAGTTTGTTATACCTCCAAAGAACCCCTTACAAATTCCTCTTTTTTTATATTTATTTTTATCGAAGATTTTATCTCTAATTCTTGCTCCATATCCCCTTGCTCTGTTTTTTCTAGGTTTAACCTGTGGTAAATATCCTTTACTAACAATAGTGTTTAAAACTTTTTTACTATCGTAACCTCTGTCAGCCTAGAGGTATCCTCTCCCTCGGCAATCTTTTAAACTTTAGTCTCAGAAGCATTATAGAGAGAGCAATCAGAAAGGGGTTCTAAGTTCTTTGTTATATCTGGTTAT